>NZ_JAQGJT010000104.1 GCF_028290495.1 Tardiphaga sp. | reverse complement strand
GATGGAGAGACGGAAGTTCACGCGAGAGTTCAAGCTTGAGCCGGTCAAGCTGATCACGGATCGTGGCGTATCGTACGCCAGTGCCGTAGAGGATCCAGGCGGTCATCCGACGCAGCTGCGTGAGTGGATGAAGAAGCTTGCCGACGATCCGCAACATGCATTTCCCGGCCAGGGTCAGATGAAGCCGGAGCAGCAGGAGATCACGCGTCTCAAGCGCGAGGTTGCCAGGCTGAAGGCTGAACGAGGACATCCTAAAAAAAGCCGCGGCCTACTTCGCGAAGGAATCGATGTGAAGTTCGGTTTTATTACCGCAAATGGATCGCCGACTTCACTTATGTCCGGACGGCGGAAGGCTGGCTCTATGTGGCAGCCGTCCGCCGTCCTGTTCTCTCGGCGCGCGGTCGGCTGGTCGATGCAAACCGCGATGGCGGCGCAATTCGTTGCCGGCGCCCTCGTGATGGCAATCTGGCGACGAGGCAAACCTGATGCGCTGCTACACCATTCCGACCGGGGCAGCCAGCCAGCGCGGCCATGACGGACAAGCGAAATGAAAGAGGCCGCCAACTGAGGCGACCTTACTTCCTTAGAGCCGCTCCGCCTTAAATGAAAACCGGTAGATCACTTTGCCGGTTTCGTCCGCGACCTCCAAGCACCAGTCCAAATCGGATTCGATCCGCCCGTGCATGCCGCGGATGATCTCGCATGCCGACATTGCTCCCTCGTGCCAAACCTCTTCAAGGTTGTCAAAGTCGAGCGCGTCGGATTCGTGGGGCTGCTCGCCGTCAGTAAAAATTCGGAAATGAAATTTAGATGTATGCGATTGGGATCCGTGCATCAAATACCACCGACGATCAGGCGGAGGCACAATAGCCCCCTGTCACCGACTGTTCCCGAGGTCCACGCGGCTATGCCAAATCATAGCGATTAGTCACGTCTCGGCTGTCCAATATTGACCATGTTCAAAGTAGGCCACTGCCTAAATCAAACCAGGCCACTGCGCTCGGAAACAGGCCATGGAAGACCATTCTCGCGCTTATCGACGCGCGAGACGAGCGCAAGGTGCGCCGGATTAAATGAAAGAGGCCGCCAACTGAGGCGGCTCACTTTTTTGGGATGTTGAGACTTTGAGCCGGCTCCGTGTTACGGTTGCGCTTACTGGAGCCATCTATGTCAACCTGGGTGATCTTCCAACTTTTCGCGATGGCGACCATGCCGGCCGCTTTTGACATGGCTCGTAGCCGCGGCAGATCAACTTATCTGTGGCTCAATGCGGCGATGATTTTTGGACCGTTTGCGCTCCTCGCGCTCCTCATTCTCGGCGAGCGGCACGCCAGCAAAACCAGCCCGACCTCAAACTAGGCCACTGCGCTCGGAAACAGGCGAGTACCCAGGTCCGGATGATGAAGACATCACGGACGCCAGCGAGCGCGGCCATGACGGACAGACAAAATGAAAGAGGCCGCCCACTGAGGCGGCCTTACTTCCTGATGTCCGAAATTCCATCGATCCAGCCGCGCCAAATGGGCGACTTCATCGGGTCTTCTAAAGCGCAGGCTTTTATGACCGTTGATTTGGGGCAGTCTTCGCACCAGGGAAATTCAAAAGCGCAAAGCTCTTCACCGGGCAGACATCCCCCTACGGTCGTCTTAAATCGGCATGTGAATGGTGCGGGAACCTGTTCCATAGAACTTTGTGGCACGTCCGATATCGGACATGGTGGTCAATCAAGCTCATTAATGAGAAATTCACAAACCAGGCCACTAAGGCCGGAAACAGGGCAGTACCTACTCGTCCATGCCCTCTCGGCCAGCGATAGACATCATCGTAGCGGTGAGGAGGGCAATCAGTTTTTCCTGACCGCCCGTCTCCGCGAAGACGTCGGTTTGCGTTAAGGTGAGGGTTCGGCCAGCTTTTACCACGCGCCCGCGCGCGATGATCCGCTCGCCTGCCGCGGGCGCAACAAAATTGATTTTGAACTCGGTGGTCAAAACACTGATGCCGACTGACATCAGACTCATGGCTGCATAGCCAGCCGCGCTGTCTGCGATTGCGCTTACCGCGCCGCCATGAACGAAACCATGCTGCTGAGAAATGGCAGGATTGGGCCGAAGGACAATCTCCACCGCGCCCGGCGAGATATCGCCAAGCGTTGCTCCTAATGTCGCCATCAGCCCTTGCTTCGAAAAACTCACACGGACGCGCGCTAAGGGGTCTGCATTCATGCGCCAAATCTAAATTAGGCCACTGCAAGAATCAAACTAGGCCACTGCGGTTGGAAACAGGCCAGTACCTGAATTTTAAAAAGAACATATTGCGAACATAGAACGAATGGTGTACGGTTGGTTTCAACAGATCGCCTGACTGCCTTTGTTTGTCCGCCGCGCGAATCCCGTTCATAAGGAGCTTGATATGGCCTCGACCCCGACTGCCCTGCGTATCGTTGAAGGATCCTCCATGGACAAGACCAAGGCCCTTTCCGCCGCGCTGTCGCAGATCGAGCGTCAGTTCGGCAAGGGCTCGGTGATGAAGCTCGGCAAGAACGATCGTTCGATGGATATCGAGACGATCTCGTCGGGTTCGCTGGGTCTGGATATCGCGCTCGGCGTCGGCGGCCTGCCGCGCGGCCGCGTGGTGGAAATCTACGGGCCGGAATCCTCGGGGAAGACCACTCTGGCGCTGCATACGGTGGCCGAAGGCCAGAAGAAGGGCGGCATCTGCGCCTTCATCGACGCCGAACACGCGCTCGACCCCGTCTATGCCCGCAAGCTCGGCGTCAACATCGATGAACTGCTGATCTCGCAGCCGGATACCGGCGAGCAGGCGCTGGAAATCTGCGACACGCTGGTGCGTTCCGGCGCGGTCGACGTGCTGGTGATCGACTCGGTGGCCGCCTTGGTGCCGCGCGCCGAGCTGGAAGGCGAGATGGGCGATGCGCTGCCCGGCCTGCAGGCCCGCCTGATGAGCCAGGCGCTGCGCAAGCTGACCGCATCGATCAACAAGTCGAATACGATGGTGATCTTCATCAACCAGATCCGCATGAAGATCGGCGTGATGTACGGCTCGCCGGAGACCACCACCGGCGGTAACGCGCTGAAGTTCTACGCCTCGGTCCGCCTCGACATCCGCCGCATCGGCGCGATCAAGGAGCGCGACGAGGTGGTCGGCAACCAGACCCGCGTCAAGGTCGTCAAGAACAAGCTGGCGCCGCCGTTCAAGCAGGTCGAATTCGACATCATGTATGGCGAAGGCGTCTCCAAGATGGGCGAGATCCTCGATCTCGGCGTCAAGGCCGGCATCATCGAGAAGTCCGGCGCATGGTTCTCCTATGACAGCCAGCGCCTCGGCCAGGGTCGCGAAAATTCGAAAGCCTTCCTGAAGGCCAATCCGGACATGACTGCCAAGATCGAAGCCTCGATCCGGCAGAATTCCGGCCTGATCGCCGAACAGATCCTGGCCGGTTCGCCGGAGCGCGATGCCGACGGCGAAGAGCCGATCGAGGAATAGAGCCACGCGGCGGCTACAGGCTGGGTCCCTTCTTCGCTTGCGGGGGAGGAGGGAGCCGTCTGGGCCGCGCAGCGAAGGCGACCCCCGCGTCGCCAGCGACGCGCACTGGCCATTGCCGTTGATAGTAACGGTAGCGCTGCTTTGGATTATCCCCGCGGTGGCCCGTTGACCGCGTGGCACGCCACGCCGTCGATCAGCGCCGGCGCCAGGCTTCGGCACGGCGCGAACACTTCCGGGCAGCGCGGATGAAATGCGCAGCCGGACGGCGGATCGATCGGATTGGGAATTTCGCCGGTGACCGCGACCCGCGCGCGACCGGACATGGCCAGATCCGGCACCGCGCCGAGCAGCATCCTTGTATAGGGCATGCGCGGCTGGCTGAACAATTCACGGCCCTCCGCGATTTCCACGATACGGCCGAGATACATCACGCCGATCCGGTCCGCCATGTGCCGGACGACCGCGAGGTTGTGGCTGATGAACAGATAGGTCAGACCGAACCTGTCCTGCAGGTCGCGCATCAGATTGAGGATCTGCGCCTGCACCGAGACGTCGAGCGCCGACGTCGGCTCGTCGCAGACGATGAAGTCGGCCTCCGACGCCAGCGCCCGCGCAATCGCGATGCGCTGACGCTGGCCGCCAGAGAACTGGTGTGGAAATTTTTCGCCGTCATCGGGGTGCAACCCGACCAGTGTCAGCAATTCTCCAACCCGGCCGCGGATCTCGCGCTCGCCGCGCAACAGTTCGAACGCGCGGATCGGTTCGGCGACGATGGCGTCGACCCGCATCCGCGGATTGAGGCTGGCATAGGGGTCCTGGAAGATCATCTGGATGCGCCGCCGCAGCGCCTGCCGCGCGCTGGCCTGCCGGGGATCGCTCATCGAGACGCCGTCGATCAGCACATCGCCGGACGACGGCGGCAGCAGCCCGACCACCATCCGCGCCACCGTGGTCTTGCCGGAGCCGGATTCACCGACCAGCGCAAAGGTCTCGCCGCGGGCAATCTTGAATGACACGCCGTCGACCGCGCGCAGAAATTCCATTGGCGCGCGCTCCAGCACGCGGTTCAGCCACGGCTTCGAGACATCAAAGGCGCGGCGAAGATCGCGCACCTGCACCAGCGCGCTCATCTCGGGCTCTCCGCGTGGGCGGTGTCGTAGAGATGGCAGGCGACGCGCTGCGCGCCGACCGCGATCGGCTGCGGCCGCTCGATCCGGCATCGATCGAAAGCGAACGCGCAGCGCGGGTTGAAGGCGCAGCCCGGCGGAATCGCCGACAGTCGCGGCATCGAACCCTCGATCTGCACCAGACGTTTCGAGGCATCACCTGACAGCGTCGGGATCGCGCCCATCAATCCCTTGGCATAGGGATGCAGCGGGTTCTGCACCACGTCGCGCACGGGGCCGATCTCGGCGATGCGCCCGGAATACATCACCGCGACGCGGTCCGACGTCTCCGCAATCACGCCCATGTCGTGGGTCACCAGCATCACCGCGGTGCCGTGATCGCGGCCGAGCCTTCGCAGCAGCGCGATGATCTGCGCCTGCACGGAGACGTCCAGCGCGGTGGTCGGCTCGTCGGCGATGATCAGTTCGGGCTCGGCCGAAATCGCCAGCGCGATCACCACGCGCTGCCGCATCCCGCCGGAAAATTCATGCGGATAAGCCTCCATGCGCTTGTCGGGCGCGGGAATGCCGACTTCGGCGAGCAGCTCGATGGCGCGTTTGCGCGCCGTGCTTTCCGACAAATCGAGATGGGTGCGGATGGTCTCGATCAGCTGGTCGCCGATCCGGTACAGCGGGTTGAGGCTGGTCAGCGGGTCCTGAAAGATCATGCCGATCCGCTTGCCGCGGATTTTCCGCATCTCTTCGGGCGGAAGGTTGTCGATGCGCAACCCGGACAACAGGATCTCGCCGCCGCTGATGCGGCCGGGCGGATCGATCAGCCCGATGGCCGCCAGCCCGGTCACCGATTTGCCGGCGCCGGACTCCCCGACCACGCCCAGCACTTCGCCGCGCGCGATATCGAACGAGACGCCGTCGATCGCCCGCAGCACGCCGCGCCGGCCGGCGAATTCGACGCGCAGATCGCGCACGGAGAGCACGGGTTCGCTCATTGCAGTTTCGGATTCAGCGCGTCGCGCAACCAGTCGCCGAGCAGGTTGATCGACAGGATCAGCGACGCCAGCGCAAGGCCCGGGAAGGCGATGACCCACCATTCGCCGGAGAACAGATAGTTGTTGCCGATCCGGATCAGCGTGCCCAGCGACGGCATGGTGTCGGGCATCCCGGAGCCGAGGAACGACAATGTCGCCTCGGTGATGATCGCGAGCGCGAGGTTGATGGTGGCGATCACCAGGATCGGCCCCATCGTGTTCGGCAGCACGTGGCGCATCATGATGATGCGCGCCGGCAGCCCGATCAATTGCGCGGCCGCGACATAGTCCTTGTTCTTCTCGACCATCACCGAGCCCCTGACCGTGCGGGCATATTGCACCCAGAAGCTCAGGCCGATCGCAACCACCAGCACCAAGGGCGTGCCCATCGAATCCAGACGGTTGCTGAACACGGACTTGGCGACGCCGTCAATCAGCAGCGCAATCAGGATCGCCGGGAAGGTGAGCTGCACATCGGCGATGCGCATGATCAGGCTGTCGACCGCGCCGCCGACATAGCCGGCGACGAGCCCGAGCCCGATGCCGAGCACCGCGGCGAACGACACGCCGAGAACGCCGACCGCAAGCGAAATCCGCATGCCGTAGAGGATCGCCGAGAAGATGTCGCGGCCCTGCTCATCGGTGCCGAACAGGTAGGGCCGCTGGCCATCCGCCGTCCACAGCGGCGGGATGCGCGAATTGATCAGTTCGAGCTGGCGCGGGTCGAACGGGTCCTGCACGGAAAGCAATGGCGCAAACAGCGCCATCACGATCAGCAGCAGCGCGATGAAGGCCGCAGCCATCGTCAGCTTCGAGCGCCGAAACGAATAGAAGATATCGCTGTCGATCGCACGCGCGATCAGGGACGACTTGGAGCTTGTTGTTTCTAAAATCTGGCTCATGCGGTGCGGTTCAAGCTGGCGCGCAGGCGCGGATCGACGACCGTGTAAAGGATATCGACGATCAGGTTGATGGTGACGAAGATCAGCGAAACCACCAGCAGATAGGCGGCCATGATCGGGATATCGACATTCTGCACGGCCTGCACGAACAGCAGCCCCATGCCCGGCCACTGGAACACCGTTTCGGTGATGATGGCGAAGGCGATCACCGAGCCGAACTGCAGCCCGGCGACGGTGATCACCGGCACCAAAGTATTTTTCAACGCATGGCCGAAATGGATCGCGCGGGTGGTGAGGCCGCGCGCCCGGGCAAAGCGGATATAGTCGGTGCGCAGCACTTCAAGCATTTCGGCGCGCACCAGCCGCATGATCAGCGTCATCTGGAACAGGCCAAGCGTGATCGAGGGCAGGACAAGCGCCTTCAACCCGGACAGCGTGAGCAACCCGGTCGACCACCAGCCGAATTTCACCACGTCGCCGCGGCCGAAGGACGGCAGCCAGCCGAGCGTCACGGAAAACAGATAGATCAGCAGGATGCCAATCAGGAAGGTCGGCAGCGAGATGCCGACCAGCGACACCGCCTGCAGCACCTTGGCGAGAAACGAATCGCGTCGCAGCGCCGAGTAGATGCCCATCAGAATGCCGAAGCCCATCGCCAGCACGGTGGCGCAGGTGGCGAGTTCGAGCGTTGCCGGCATGCGCTCCTGCAGCAGCGCCGAGACCGGCTGGCGAAACTGGTAGGACACGCCGAATTTGAACTTGATGGCATTGCCGAAATAGCGCGCGAACTGCACCACCACGGGATCGTCGAGCCCGAGCGACGCGCGGATTTCCGCGCGTTGCGCCGGCGAGGTGTCGAGCGCCACCATCTGGTTCACGGGGTCGCCGGCGAAGCGGAACATCGTAAACGAGATGATGCCGACGGCGATCATCACGCCGATCGACTGCAGCGCGCGGCGCAGGATGAAAGCGAGCATGGGATCCTTTCGCTTTCGTTATTGGTTCAGCGTTCAACTCGTGCGGGTGTCGTCGGACCTGTCGCCGTCCTCATGGTGAGGAGCGCGCCGTTGCGCGCGTCTCGAACCATGCGGCGCTTGCGGCCGATCCTTCGAGACGCCGCGCGAAACGCGCGGCTCCTCAGGATGAGGGGAGTGTGCGTGGCGCGCGAGGCTCCTTGCCATGACGCTGATGCCTTCAAGGTAACGACGTCCTAATCCTGCTTGACGACCCAGTAGGGCAGCACCTGGTTGTCCGGGCGTTGTACCAGCTTGACCTTCTTTGACACGCCCCAGGCCAGCGCCTGCTGGTGCAGCGGGATGTAGGCAAAATCCTTGTTGGCGATCTCGTAGGCGGCCTTGATCAGCAGGTCGCGCTTCGTCGTGTCAGTCTCTTGCAGCACCTTGTCGGTCAGCGCGTCGAAATCCTTGTTGCAGTAGCCGGCGACATTGGTGGCGCCGCGCGAGCTGGCCGGATTGTCGCGGCAGCCCATGATGTCGAACATCACGTTGTGGGAATCCTGCGTGCCGGGCGTCCAGCCGAGCAGATAGAACGAGGTCTGGTAGCCGCCCGACTTGAATATCTTGCCGAAGAACAGCGCCTTGGGCTGCGCGTTCAGCGTCACCTTGACGCCGATCCGCGAGAGCATGCCGACCACGGCCTGGCAGATCGCGGCGTCGTTGACGTAGCGGTCGTTCGGGCAGTCCATGCCGAGTTCGAAGCCGTCGGGATAGCCGGCTTCGGCGAGCAGTTTCCTGGCGCCCTCGGCGTCATATTTCGGCCGCGTGAAGTCGCCCGACAGCTTGAACAGAGGCGGCGCGATCATCAGCGCCGACGGCGTCGACAGCCCGCGCATCACGCGGGTCTTGATCAGCTCGATGTCGATGGCCTTGTAGAAAGCTTCGCGGACGCGGATATCCTTGAACGGGTTCTTGCCCTTGACGTTGGAGACCAGAAGCTCGTCGCGGATCTGGTCCATGCCGAGAAAGATGGTGCGCAGTTCCGGCCCCGCCAGTACGGTGGCGTTGGCGCTGCCGTTGACGCGCGCGATGTCCTGCACCGGCACCGGTTCGATGATATCGACCTCGCCGGACAACAGCGCCGCGACGCGGGTGGCGTCCGAGGAGATCGGCGTGAAGACGATTTCCTTGAGATTGTGCTCGGGCTTGCCCCACCAGTTCGGATTGACCTTGAACACGGTCTTGACGCCGGGCTGGTGGCTTTCGATCGTGAAAGGCCCGGTGCCGTTGGCATTCAGTGAGGCGAAGCTCGGCGAGGTCGCCGCGGCCGGCGTGGGCGACACGGCGTTGTTCGCCTCGGCCCACTTCCTGTCCATGATGTACCAGACATCCCACTGCGAGGTGAGGATGGGATTGGGCTGGGTGAGCACGAAATCGACCGTGTACTCGTCGATCTTGATCGCCTTGGCATCGGCGGGCACCACGGTCTGGAAGTCGGAGCCCTTGGCGCGGACGCGGTCGGCGGAGAACACCACGTCGTCGGCGGTGAAGGGATCGCCATTGGCGAATTTGACGTTCTTGCGCAGGTGAAAGCGCCAGCGCGTCGGCTCCGGGGTCTCCCAGCTTTCGGCGAGCGCGGGAATGATCTCGAGATTCTTGCCGCGACCCACGAGGCCTTCATAGACTTGGCCGTGATGCGCGATCGTGGTGGTCTCGCGCAGCGTATAGGGGTCGAGAGATTTGAGGTCGCCCTGGTTGGCGTAGCGCAAGGTCTGCGCGGAGGCGGGCACGAACGCGGTTGCGATGAGTGCGGCGACCGCTGCAAGATGAAGCTTGATGCAAACCTGGCGTATGGACATCTGGCGAGGCTTTCCTGCAGCTGCCGGCGAGGGGTACCCGCGCCGTGGTTGCATTGTTGGCAGAGTTCGTACTCTGCGCAAGCGTGATTTACCGGCGCTGGCCGCCGCAAATCAGGGCAGCTGGCGCGATCCTTGCTTCGATGCAGGGTCGGCATCTCGCTATGCATGGTGGCTTCACGGTGTTGCCATCACCCCGCGCTAAGAGATCGCCAAGGCGGTCGATCTGACAATCAATCTTCGGGGTACGGATGGCGGAATTGAAGGCGGACGTGCTGGTGCTCGGCGCCGGCATGGTGGGCGTGTCGGCGGCGCTGCATTTGCAGGCGCGCGGCCGCAACGTGGTGCTGGTCGACAGACACGAGCGCGCTGGCGAGGAGACCAGCTACGGCAATGCCGGCCTGATCGAATGCACCTCGGTATTCCCCTATATGTTCCCGCGCGATTTCGGCCAGATCCTGAAATATGCGCTGAACCGTTCGGCCGATGTGCATTACCATTTCGGCGCGCTGCCGGACTTTCTGCCGTGGATCACGCGCTATTTCCTCAATTCGTCGCCGGCCGGAACGCTGCGCAGCGCGCTGGCTGCGCTGCCGCTGATCCAGCGCAGCCTCGGAGAGCACGAGGCGCTGATCGTGGAAGCCGGCGTGCCCGAACTGCTGCGCCGCACCGGCTGGATCAAGCTGTTTCGCTCGCAGGCGACGATGGACAAGAGCCTCGGAGAACTCGCGCGCGATCGCGACTATGGCATCAATGGCGACGTGCTCGACGCCGATGCCATCGCGGCCCGGGAGCCGAACCTGTCCGGCGGGTTTGTCGGCGCGATTCACTGGCCGGCGCCCGGCTTCATCTCTGATCCCGGCGCGCTGGCCAAGGCCTATGCCAAACTGTTCATTCGCAAGGGCGGCCGCTTCCTTGCGGCTGACGCGCGGACTTTGACGCAAGGCGACGGCGGCTGGCGCGTCGCCGGCCCCAATGGCGCGCTGGTGGCGCGCGATGCGGTCGTGGCGCTCGGGCCGTGGTCGGACGAGGTGTACCGGCCGCTCGGCTACAACATCCCGATGAAGACCAAGCGCGGCTATCACATTCACCTCGCGCCATCCGGCAATGCCGTGCTGCATCACCCCGTGCTCGACACCGACCGCGGCTATCTGCTGGCGCCGATGAACCGCGGCATTCGCCTCACCACCGGCGCCGAATTTGCCCGCCGCGACGCGCCGCCGACGCCGGTGCAGATCGCGCGCACGCTGCCGGTCGCGCGCACGCTATTTCCGCTGGGCTTGCCGATCGAGCCGCAGCCGTGGATGGGCTCGCGGCCATGCCTGCCGGACATGCTGCCGGTGATCGGCCGCGCGCCGCGCCACAAGGGGCTGTGGTTCGATTTCGGCCACCAGCATCACGGCCTGACGCTCGGCCCGGTCAGCGGCCGTCTGCTCGCGGATATGGTGACGGGCGTGGCGCCGTTCACCGATCCCACGGCCTTCGCGGTCGAACGCTTCGGCTGATCCTTCGCACTGCACTCTATATTTCACTCGGCTTGCATCGCAGCGCTGACCGTGGCGATACTGCGGATGCTTCGCCATGCGCGGGGCGAGTTGATTAAGGAGCGTTCGATGAAAGTAACCGTTGTCATGGACTGCACGCCCGAAGAGGCGCGGGCGTTCCTGGGGCTTCCCGACGTGCAGCCGATGCAGGCCGCGATGATGGATCAGCTGCAGGGAAAGATGATGGCCAACATCGACAAGTTCTCGCCGGAATCGCTGATGCAGAGCTGGTTCACGTTTGATCCGAAGATGGGCGAACGTTTCCAGGAGATGTTTTTGAACATGGCCAATCTCGGCACGCGGCCGAAGGAGAAGAAGTAGGCGGCGCCAGCGTCCTGCTGCACGCGGCTTCGCCGCGCAGGGGGAGGGAAGAGACGGAGATCCCCGATGATTGACATGCCGCCGCTGCATTTTGCCGAGGTCAACGGCATCCGGATGGGCTACTACGATTCCGGGCCGATGAGCGACGCGCCGCCGATGGTGCTGTGCCACGGCTGGCCGGAACTGGCGTTCTCCTGGCGGCATCAGATCAAGGCGCTCGCGGCCGCCGGCATCCGCGTTATCGCGCCGGACCAGCGTGGTTTCGGCGCGACTGACCGGCCGGACGCCGTCGAGGACTACGACATCGAACACCTGACCGGCGATCTCGTCGGACTGCTCGATCATCTCAAGATCGATCAGGCGATCTTCGTCGGCCACGACTGGGGCGGCTTTGTCGTCTGGCAAATGCCCCTGCGCCATATCGACCGCGTTGCCGGCGTGGTCGGCATCAACACGCCGCATCTGCCGCGCGCGCCGGCTGATCCGATCGCAATTCTTCGCAAGCGGCTCGGCGACCAGATGTATGTCGTCCAGTTTCAGGACTCGCAGGAACCGGACCAGATTTTTGCCGAGGATGTCGGGCGTACCTTCGACGTCTTCATGCGCAAGCCGCTGCCGCCGAAGCCGGGCGCCGAAGGCGGCAGGCCCAACCTGGCGTTTCCGCAGATCGTCGCGTCCTATGAGGCCAGCAAGGATCGCCGGCCGGCGATCCTGTCGGATGAAGAGAAGCAGGTGTTCGTCGAGGCCTATACGGCCTCGGGCTTCACGGGTGGCATCAACTGGTATCGCAACATCACGCGGAACTGGGAGCGCTCCGCCGATCTCGACCCCGTGGTGCGGGTGCCGGCGCTGATGATCATGGCCGAGAACGATGCGGTGCTGCCGCCGTCATCCGCCGATGGTATGGAGAAGCTGGTGCCGGATCTGGAGAAACATCTGGTCCGCGACAGCGGTCACTGGACCCAGCAGGAAAAGCCCGACGAAGTCAGCGCGAGACTGATCGAATGGCGACGGCGGCGCTTCGGGTGATCGCAGTCGCGCCATGCGCGTGGCGCGCGATGGCGTCGATCACCTCCGTCCACATCGAGATCGGCAGTGCGTGGCCCATACCGTCGATCATCATCAGCCTGGCGCCGGGGATCGATGCCGCGGTCTCGCGGCCGCCGGCGGGGTGTACCAGCGGATCGACCTTGCCGTGGATCACCAAAGTCGGCGCAGTGACGGAGGCGAGACGTTCCTTGCGGCTGCCGGAGGCGAGGATGGCGCGCAGCTGGCGGCCGACGCCATCGGGATCGAGGCCGCGGGCGTAGGTGCGTTCGGCGCGGTCGAGATCGCGCGCTTCGTCTTGCGGGAAGCTTCCGACGCGCAGGAACAGCCAGGTCTGCTTGAAGCGCGCCAGGAACTCGTCATAGGTCGTCGGCTGCTTCTGCAGCAGTTGGGCCGCGACCGAGCGGCCCGGCTGCGGCAGCCGCGGATTGCCGGTGGTCGACATGATCGAGGTCAGCGAGCGCACCCGCGTTGGATGCGCGATGGCGATCTCCTGCGCGATCATGCCGCCCATCGAGGCGCCGACGATATGCGCCGAGGCGATGCCGAGTGCATCAAGCAGCGCGACGGTGTCGGCCGCCATGTCGGAGAGCTTGTAAGGCGCGGCGACCGGCGTGCCGAGATAACGCAGCTTCGCCAGCTCGAACAGCGTCAGCGGCTTGCCGCCGGCCATCTTGGAGGAGAGGCCGATGTCGCGGTTGTCGAAGCGGATGACGCGAAAGCCGTGGGCGGCGATCTCCCGGCAGAACTCGTCGTCCCAATGGATCATCTGGGCGCCGAGTCCCATGATCATCACCATCGGTTCTGCATCGACATCGCCGAAGATGTCGTAGCAGAGTTCGATACCATTGGCGTGGACCAGCCGGGGCGGCTGATATGCACAAATCGATTCAACGGGTTTTGCGGATGTCTGGGCCATGTCAATCATATGACATGAAGTATCATCGTGACGAAAGTGACAACCGCGTCATCATCCGAGCAAATCGCCGCAGCACTAACAGGATGTTTTTAACTGCCGAATGTGACATCGGGTTTGTGACAATGGAACTGCCGTAGAGATCTTGGGGAACGGGCTCAGGCACCCATAGCCGTCATTGCGAGGAGCCGTTGCGACGAAGCAATCCAGTCTTCGCTCTCGGCCTTCCGGATTGCCGCGTCGTGGAGTTTATCATCGGGCCGGCGAAGCCGGACCCGTTGGCTCCTCGCAATGACGGCTGGGGGGTAGCTTCACTTCTAGCGCAAGTGCTTCAATTCACCTGCCGCTCCCTTCCTTCCCAATAGGGATCGCGCAGGTGCCGGCGCAGGATCTTGCCCGATGCATTGCGCGGCAAGGCGCTGATGAAGTCGATCGTCTTCGGCGATTTGAATCCCGCGATGCGCTCCCGCGTGAACCGCATCAGGTCGGTCGCGCTCAATTCCTTGCCGGGCTTCAGCACCACCACAGCCTTGACCGCTTCGCCCCAGGTATCGTCGGGCACGCCGACAACAGCGACTTCAGCGACATCGGGGTGGTCGCAAATCGCGCTCTCGACTTCGGCGGGATAGATGTTCTCGCCGCCGGAGATGATCATGTCCTTGATGCGGTCGTGGATATAGAGGTAGCCGTCTTCGTCGAGATAGCCGGCATCGCCGGTGCGCAACCAGTTGTCGGCATCGAGCGTGCGGGCGGTGGCTTCGGGCAGATTCCAGTAGCCGGCCATGTTGGATCCCGAGCGCGTGGCGATCTCGCCGACTTCGCCTGTCGGCAGCGACGCGCCATTGGCGTCGAGGATCGCGATCTCGACACCGGCCAGGGCCTTGCCGGCCGAGCGCATGCAGGCGCGGCCCTCGACATGGTCCTCCGGCGCCAGCACCACGATGGTGCCGGTCGTCTCGGTCATGCCGTACATCTGCACGAAGCCGCATTTGAACACGCTGATGCATTCTTTCAGCAAGGCGGCGGGGATAGGCGAGGCGCCGTACAGGATGTAGCGCAGCTTCGAGAAGTCCATGTCGCGGGCGCGCGGTTGCCGGACGATGAACTGCATCGCCGCCGGCACCAGGAACAGCTTGCTGATGCCGTATTGCGCGAAGTCGTCGAGCACCTTGTTGGGGTCGAACTCCCTTGCGATCACGCTCTTGGCGCCGTGGTACAATCCGTACACCGCCCAGCCGATGCCGCCGATATGAAACACTGGCATCGCCACCAGCGAGACGTCGTCGGCGGTCCATCTGTTCCAGTCCGGCGTGTCGTGTTCGGCGATGCGCAGCAGCGACAGGAAATTGTGGTGCGTCAGCATCGCGCCCTTCGGCTTGCCGGTGGTGCCCGAGGTGTAAAGCTGGATCGCGATGTCGTCCTTGGTCAGCGGCGTCATCGGATCAACGTCGCTCTGCGCATCGCGCCAGCTGCGGAAGTCCTGCCACTCGGAAGCGCCGCCCTCGGTGGTCATCACGACGCGCACGTCTGCCAGCTGTGCGGCGAGGTCGCGAACCTGTTCGACGAATTCCGGGCCGACGAACAGAATCTGCGCCTGGCAATCCCTGACGATGAAGGCGATCTCGGGCGCAGCCAGGCGCCAGTTCACCGGCGCCATCACGACATTGACCTTGATGGCGCCGAGCAGCAGTTCGATGAAGATGTCGCTATTCTTGCCGAGATAGGCGACGCGCTGGCACGGTTTGACGCCGAGCGCGATCAGCCCGTTGGCGACTTGGCTGGCGTGCTGGTCGAGTGTGGCGAAGCTGGTTGAGCGGCCCTCGAACACCAGCGCCGTCGACTCGCCGCGCAACTGCGCCTGCAGCCGGATGACCTCGGCCAACGTGGCCGCCTGCGATATCGACATGGCATCCCCCTGCAACTTTTATAGTTGTGGAGAGTGTGGGGGTGATATCGGGCGATGACAAGTTTTGGCTGTGCTGCGCTGCGGCGTTGCCTCTTACCCTCCCCCTTGAGAGGGGAGGGTGAAGCAAGCGAGCTCCGCTCTCACCCCCTTGCCGCCTTGTCCTTGTCGTTCTGCGCCTTGATGGCGTCGCGGGCCTGGATCCAGTCGGCGTCGGACCAGTTGCGCAATTGGTAGAAGTTTCCACCCATCGCCAGCGCCTGGCCGCCGTCCATGGCGATGGTCTCGCCGTTGATCCAGTCGCAGCCGCCCGAGATCAGGAACACCGCGAGGTTCTGCAACTCCTCCATCTTGCCGACGCGGCCCATGGGGTTCTGCGCCTTGGTATTGGCGCCGGCCTCGTCGCCGGGCTTGATGCGCTTGCTCATGCCTTCGGTAGGGATTTCGCCGGGCGCAATCGTGTTGAGGCGGATGCCGTAGCGGCCCCATTCGGTGGCCAGCGACATCGTCATGGCGTGGATAGCCGACTTGCTCATGGTCGAGGGCACCACGTAGGGGCTGCCGTTGCGCACCCACGTCACCGTGATCGACACCACGTTGCCCGGCGTCTTGCCGGCGATCCAGCGTTTGCCGACGGCGTGGGTCACATAGAACGTGCCGTGCATGACGATGTTGGCGATGGCGTCGAAGCCGCGCGGCGTCAGGTCCTGTGTCCGCGCGATGAAATTGCCGGCGGCGTTGTTGATCAGGTCGGTGAGCGCCTTCTCGGCAAAGATACCCTCGATCATGGCGTCGACCGCGGCAGCGTCGGCGATGTTGACGCCGTGGCTGGTCACCTTGCCGCCGTAGAGGTCCATCAGTTCGGTGGCGGTCTCGTCGCAGACGCTCTTGCGGCGGCCGCAAATGTGGACGTCGGCGCCGAGTTGCAGGAAGCGCGCCGCCATCGACTTGCCGAGGCCGGTACCTCCGCCCGTCACCAGAATGTTTCGCCCTGCCAGAAGCTGCGGATTGAACATGGGAGAGTCCTGCTTTAAGGGGATGACGTCAGGTTAATTAGTTGATTGATTAAACCCGGACAACGCTTTTCGGTAAAGCGGATAACAAAAACAAGTCTCGGGAGGAAGCGCCCCAATGGCAGCTCGTGTGGAAGACCGCGTCTCGGTGTCGATGTCGGACGGCGTGGCCGATGTCCGGCTGGTCCGCGCCGACAAGATGAATGCGCTGGATGCCGCGATGTTCGAGGCGCTGGTCGCCACCTCCGAGCGTCTGAGCCGCGAAAAGGGCCTGCGCGCCGTGGTTTTGTCCGGCGAGGGCCGGGCGTTCTGCGCCGGGCTCGACATGGGGCGATTTGCCGCCATGAAGGAGCACGGCGGCGAGGGCTTGGGCGGCGGCCAGAAGCGTGACCTCGCCGCGCGCACCCACGGCCTCGCCAATCACTCGCAGCAGGCGGTGTGGGGCTTCCGGCAACTGCCGGTTCCGGTGATTGCCGCAGTCCACGGCGTTGCGCTTGGCGGCGGCTTCCAGCTCGCGCTTGGCGCCGATATGCGTTTCCTCGCCCCGGATACCCGGATGTCGATCATGGAGATCAAATGGGGCCTGGTGCCGGACATGGCGGGCACGCCGATCCTGGCGTCACTGGTGCGCGACGATATCCTTCGCGAACTGACTTATACCGGCCGCATGTTTTCGGCGCAGGAAGCGCTGAGCTACGGCCTCGCCACCCGGATCGTTGATGATCCCTACGCGGCCGCGATGGAAGTCGCGCGCGAGATTGCCGGCAAGAGCCCGGACGCGATCCGCGCCGCCAAGCGGATGCTCAACAATCTCTCCGTCGATCCCGGTCCGGCGCTGCTCGCCGAATCGGTGGAGCAGGCCGCGCTGATGGGCCAGCCGAACCAGACCGAAGCGGTTCGCGCCAATATCGAGAAGCGCGCGCCGAAATTTGCGGATAGCTGAGAGCCGCGGGGTACGTCCTCATCCTGAGGAGCGGCCCCTTGGCCGCGTCTCCTGCGAATGGCGTAGCCATTCGTACGGGATGAGCGTCACATCCCTCATGGTTCGAGATGCGCGAAGCCGCGCTCCTCACCATGAGGGCATCCGAAATTACCGAGAGATAGATTGTCATGTCCTCCACCCTCTTCAAAGGCGTCATCAGCGGTGATCGCCAGCGCGGGTTTGACGCGATTAACGAGCGTGCGGCGCGCATCGCCGGCGGGTTGTATCGGATGGGCGTCAAGCCCGGCGACAGCGTCTGCATCCTGATGCGCAACGACGTTGCGTTTCTCGAAGCTGCTTACGCGGTGATGCAACTCGGCGCCTATGCTGTGCCGGTGAACTGGCATTTCAAGCCGGAGGAGATCACCTATGTCATCAAGGATTCCGGCACCAGGATCCTGATCGGTCACGCCGACATGCTGCATCAGCTGCGCGAGGCCATCCCCTTGGGCATCATCGCGCTCAGCGTGACGCCGCCGCCGGAAATTCTTGCCAATTACAAGATTGATCCCGCTCATATCGGCACGCCCGATGGCGCGATCGATCTGGAATCCTGGCTCGCCGAGCAGGCGCCCTATGACGGCCCAAGGCAGCCGCAGCCGCACAACATGATCTATACCTCGGGCACGACCGGCCATCCCAAGGGCGTCAGGCGTTTCGCGCCGACGCCGGAGCAGGCGGCTTCGACGGACCAGATGCGTGCCCGCATCTACGGCCTGATACCGGGCTCGCGCGCGCTGTTGCCAGGGCCGCTGTATCACTCCGCGCCAAACGCGTTTGGTCTGAGGGCCGGCCGGCTCGGCGGCGCGCTGGTGCTGATGCCGCGCTTTGAACCGGAAGAATTCTTGCGGGTTATCGACGAGCAGAAGATCGATACCGTCTTCATGGTGCCGACGATGTTCATCCGGCTGATGAAGCTGTCCCCGGAAGTTCGCGCTAAATATGACATTTCGTCGCTGCGCCACATCATCCATGCCGCGGCGCCTTGTCCGCCGGATGTGAAGCGCGCGATGATCGAATGGTGGGGGCCGGTGATCTACGAGTTCTATGGCTCGACCGAATCCGGCGCCGTTACCTTCGCCAGTTCCGCGGATGCGTTGAACAAGCCCGGCACGGTCGGCAAGGTCGCCCCGGGCGCCGAATTGCGCTTCCTCGGGGACGATGGCGAGATATTGCCGCAGGGTGAAATCGGCGAGATCTATTCGCGTATCGCGGGCAATCCGGATTTCACCTATCACAACAAGCCAGAGAAGCGCGGCGAGATCGATCGCGACGGCTTCATCACCTCCGGCGATGTCGGCTATATCGACGAAGACGGCTACGTCTTTATCTGCGACCGCAAGCGCGACATGGTGATCTCCGGCGGCGTCAACATCTACCCCGCCGAGATCGAAGCCGCGCTGCATGCCGTTGCCGGCGTGCATGACTGTGCGGTGTTCGGCATCCCCGACGAGGAATTCGGCGAGGCGTTGATGGCGGTGATCGAGCCGCAACCCGGTGTGGTCCTTGATCTTACCGCGGTGCGCAGCGAACTGAAGAAGGCGCTGGCGGACTACAAGGTGCCCCGGAAGATGGAGATCCAGGCGAATCTGCCGCGCGAAGATTCCGGCAAGATCTTCAAGCGCCGGCTGCGCGATCCCTATTGGGCGAAGGCCGGGCGGGTGATTTAAGCTCCGGCCTCTCCACGTCGTCGCTGCGAAGGCGGGGACGACTCGCGGAGGGGCCGTAGGTACCAAAGCTGATCATCCTGCAGCCACCTCTCGCCTGCAACTTGGCCTTGCGTGCAGCGCAAAAACTTGCGACTCAGGGGAGCCGGCAACTTCCTGGAGCATTCGCGTGTCATCCAAGACCATGCCATCCGACCACGAGACGCCCGTCAACCGCGGCGAGGATGCCGCTGCACTGGAAGCCGATACGCGGCTGCGCGAGGACATCCGGCTGCTGGGCCGCATCCTCGGCGATACCGTGCGCGACCAGGAGGGCGAGGGGGTATTCGATCTCGTCGAGCGCATCCGCCAGACCTCGATCCGCTTCCACCGCGACGAGGACCGCCTGGCGCGGCGCGAGCTGGAAACCATCCTCGACGGCATGTCGACGCCGGAGACCGTGCGCATCGTCCGCGCCTTCAGCTATTTCTCGCACCTCGCCAATATCGCCGAGGACCAGAACAACATCCGCCGGATGCGCGCGCAGCGCTCCGGCGACACGGGATCGTCGGCGGCGACCCTGGGCGGCGCATTGATGCGCGCCCGCGACGCCGGCATCGACAGCGCCAAGCTGCGCGCGTTTTTCGGGCAGGCGCTGGTCAGCCCGGTGCTGACCGCGCATCCGACCGAAGTCCGCCGCAAGAGCACGATCGATCGCGAGATGGAGATCGCAGCATTGCTCGACCGGCGCGAGCGGATGCAGCTCACCGCCGAAGAGATCGAGGCGTCCGAGGAGCAGTTGCGCCGCGAAGTGCTGACGTTGTGGCAGACCAACCTGCTGCGCCGGACCAAGCTGACCGTGCTCGACGAAGTCGCCAACGGGCTGTCGTTCTACGACTACACTTTTTTGCGCGAGGTGCCGCGACTGCATTGCGGGCTGGAGGATCGCTTGCAGGCCGAAGACGTCGTCGGCGGCGGCGAGATGGGCTCGTTCCTCAAAATGGGATCCTGGATCGGCGGCGACCGCGACGGCAATCCTTTCGTGACCGCCGAGGTGATGCGCGGCACGCTGGCGCTGCAATCGACGCGCGTGATGCGGTTCTATCTCGACGAACTGCACGTGCTGGGCTCCGAATTGTCGCTCGCCGCTCACCTTGCGGACGTCTCGGCGGAAGTTCGCGCGCTGGCGGAGCGCTCGCCCGATCCGTCGCCGCACCGCGCCGGCGAACCCTATCGGCTCGCGGTATCCGGCATCTATGCGCGGCTCGCCGCGACCGCGGTAAGACTGGACGTGCAGACCAGCCGGCCGCCGGTCGGCGCCGCTCCGCCCTATGCCGGCGCGCAAGAGTTCAAGGCCGATCTCGACATGATCGACCGCTCGCTGGTCGCCAACCATTCCGGCGTGATCGCGCGCGGCCGGCTGCGCCAGTTGCGCCGCGCCGCCGATTGCTTCGGCTTTCATCTTGCCAGCCTCGACATTCGGCAAAATTCCGCGGTGCACGAGCGCACCATCGCCGAGCTGATGGACGCTGCGATTCCCGGCACCTCCTATCAGGCGCTCGGCGAGGACGCGCGGATTGCGCTGCTGCTCGGCGAACTCCGCAGCATGCGGCCGCTGGCCTCTCCGTTCGTCAAGTACAGCGACGAGACCGTGGGCGAGTTGGCGCTGTTCCGCGAGGCCGCCGAAGTGCACCACAAGTTCGGCGCGGCGGCGATCCCCCAATGCATTATCTCGATGTGCAAGGGCGTCTCCGACATGCTCGAAGTCGCCGTGCTGCTGAAGCAAGTCGGCCTCGTCGGTGCCGCCGGCCGCAGCGCCATCAACATCGTGCCGCTGTTCGAGACCATCGAGGATTTGCAGGCCTCCGCCGCGATCATGGATCGGCTGTTCTCGCTGCACGAATACCGCAAGCTGGTCGACAGCCGCAGCGGTGTGCAGGAAGTCATGCTCGGCTATTCCGACAGCAACAAGGATGGCGGCTTCGTTACCTCGGGCTGGGAATTGTACAAGGCCGAAATCGGCCTGGTGCAGGTGTTCGAACGCCACGACATTCGTCTCAGGCTGTTTCACGGTCGCGGCGGCTCGGTCGGTCGCGGCGGCGGGCCGAGCTATGACGCGATCCTGGCGCAGCCCGGCGGCGCGGTGGACGGCCAGATCCGCATCACCGAACAGGGCGAGATCATCTTCAGTAAATATTCCAATGCCGAGGTCGGCCGCAACAATCTGGAGATCCTGGCTGCGGCAACGCTGGAAGCAAGCCTGCTGGCGCCCAGGCACAGCGCGCCGCGTGCCGAATATCTCGAGGCTATGGAGCAGCTTTCCGCGCTGGCCTTCGCAGCCTATCGCCATCTCGTCTACGAGACCGACGGCTTTGTCGACTACTTCTGGGAATCGACTGTTATCACCGAGATTGCGACGCTGAACATCGGCAGCCGTCCGGCGTCACGCAAGAAGACCCGTGCGATCGAGGATTTGCGCGCGATTCCCTGGGTGTTCTCCTGGGCGCAATGCCGCCTGATGCTGCCGGGCTGGTACGGTTTTGGCAGTGCAGTGGAAACCTGGCTGAAGGATCATCCCGACAAGGGCATGGCGTTCCTGCAGGAAATGCACCGCGAATGGCCGTTCTTCCGCACGTTGCTGTCGAACATGGACATGGTGCTGGCGAAAAGTTCGATCGCGATCGCCTCGCGCTATGCCGAGCTGGTGCAGGACGTGACGTTGCGCGAGACCATCTTCGGCCGTATCCGCAGGGAATGGCACCTGTCGATCGAGACGCTGCTGGACATCATGGAGCAGGACCGGCTGCTTCAGGGAAATCCGTTGCTCGAACGCTCGATCCGCAACCGCTTCCCCTATCTCGATCCGCTCAACCATGTGCAGGTCGAACTCTTGAAAGCGCATCGCGGTGAGGCGGAAGACGAGCAGGTGCTGCGGGGGATTCAGCTCACGATTAACGGGATTTCGGCGGGGCTAAGGAATAGCGGATAGGTGCGCGTCTCTTGTCGTTCCGGGATGCAGCAGGCGGCGGAGCCGGCTGATGCAGACCCGGAACCCCGCGATGTTCATCGCCTCATCTCGAGATTCCCCGCCGCTCCAATTGGAGCGGCTGAGGTTCGCACGCGGCTCGCGCCGCATGCGCCCCGGAATGACAGAGAGAGTTTTACACCGGATCCCAGCTGAAGATGTCGGCCGAGCGGTCGAGCTTGTAGAACGACGACTTCAGCGCCGGCATGCCGTGTTCGGCCAGCGTCTGCGGCGTCCAGCCTTCGCTGCGATGGATCGAGCGCAGCGGGCGCGACTGGCCCATCAGGAAGATCTCGTTCATGCGCGCGGCGAAGATCTGCCCGCTGACTTCCTTGGCGGCGTCGGAGAGCAGGAACGCGACCAAAGGCGCGATCTTTTCCGGGCCCATGCGCTGCATGCGCTCGACGCGGGCCTTCTCTTCCTCGGTCTCGGTCGGGATGCTGCCGATCATGCGGCTCCAGGCGAACGGCGAGACGCAGTTCGAGTTGACGCCGAAACGCTGCATGTCCAGCGCGATCGACTTCGACAGGCCGACGATGCCGAGCTTGGCCGCCGAATAGTTCGCCTGGCCGAAGTTGCCGATCAGGCCGGAGGTCGAGGTGAAGTGCACGAACGAGCCGGAGTTCTGTTCGCGGAAGTAACGCGCGGCGGCGTGCGAGGTGTAGAACGAGCCCATCAGGTGGACCTTGATGACCATCTCGAACGCATCGATCGACATTTTGTGGAAGATCGCATCGCGCAGGATGCCGGCATTGTTCACCACGCCGTCGATGCGGCCATAGGTGTCCACCGCCTGCTTGATGATCTTGCTGGCGGGGATCGCTTCGGCGACGGATTCGAAATTGGCGACGGCGGTGCCGCCGGCCTTCTTGATTTCCTCGACGACCTGTTCGGCCGGTGCTGCGCCATCGCCGCCCGAACCGTCGGTGCCGACGCCGGGATCGTTGACGACGACCTTGGCGCCCTCGGCGGCGCACAGCAGCGCGATGCCGCGGCCGATGCCGCGACCGGCGCCGGTGACGACGATGACTTTTCCGTCGAGTGATTTGGTTTGTGCCATTTGGTTTTCCCTTGGTGATGGTGGTGAGTGCAAGTGAAGTGTTCTGTCGTTCCGGGGCGTGAGCAGCGCAAGCTGCGAGCGAACCCGGAATCCGGAGATGTTCAAAACATCTCGAGGTTCCGGGTCTGCGCTCCAGCCGGCTGCGCCGACTGGATCACATCCCGGAATGACAACAGCCGCTAATTTTCGTTCGTAAAGATGACCGTCCCTGACGCGGCGAACATGCCGCCGACGCCGTGGCAGACGGAGATCTTTGCGCCGGGCACTTGCGCCGGCGCAATGCCGCGCATCTGCCGCACGCTTTCCTGCAGGGCATACATCCCGTACATGCCGGAATGCATGTAGCTGAGGCCGCCGCCGTTGGTGTTCATCGGCAACCGGCCGCCCGGGCGGGTGTTGCCGTCGGCGATGAACTTTCCGGTCTCCTCGTGCGGCATGAAGCCGAGATCGCCGAGGCCGTACAAAGGCAGATGCGCAAAGGCGTCGTAGATCATCAGGTGATCGACGTCGCTATGCTGAATGCCGGCCTCGCGAAACGCCGTCGGGCCTGCGACGCGAAACGCAGCCGATGAATCGAACGTCTTCATCTGGCTGACCATCGGCGTCTCCACGCTCTCGCCGGTGCCGAGGATATAGACAGGCTTGTTCGGGAAATCCTTCGCGCGCTCGGCCGAAGTCAGGATCAGCGCGCCGCCGCCGTCGGTGACGAGGCAGCATTGCAGGATGCGGAACGGGTAGGCGATCATTCGCGAGTTCAGCACGTCCTCGACGGTGATCGGCGCTTTCATGGTGGCGCGCGGATTCATCGCCGCCCATTCGCGCTGCACGACCGCGACCGAGGCGATCTGCTCATGGGTGATGCCGTGCGTCTTCATGTAGCGCAGCACCGGGATCGGAAACATGCTCGGTGGCCCGTAGACGCCGAACGGCGCCTCGAACTGGCCCTGCAGGCTGTCGGCGGGAATCGAGCGCGGCTGTTTTCCGATCATCGACTTGCCGCTTTCGGCGTGCGTGATCAGCACGGTCTTGCACAGGCCGGCCTCGATCGCCGCGGCGGCGTGGCGGACATGCAGCATGAACGAACAGCCGCCAACCGAGGTGCCATCGACCCAGGTGGGCGTGATGCCGAGGTAATGCGCGATCTGCTGCGGCGTCTCGACGGCGGTGGCGATGCCGTCGATGTCCGACAGCTTCAGGCCGGCGTTCGCAATGGCGTTCAAGGCAGCGTCGGCATGGAGCTGCAATTGCGACATGTGGGGGATAACGCCGAGCTCGGTGGTTTCGGCGGCGCCGACGACGGCGACTGCGTTTCTGCGCATGATGTCAGCCCTTGGCCGGACGGAATTGAGCGAGTGTGATCTGGTCGTCGAGCTTCTCGAAAGCGACTTCCAGTTTCATGTCGAGCACCAGCGCCTCGGGCGTCTGCGCGCAATCGACGATGTTGCTCATCAGCCGCGGACCTTCCTCGAGTTCGACGACGGCGATGGCGTAAGGCGGCGTGAAGCCCGGAGCGGCGGGGCGGTGGTTGATCACGTAGCTGTACAGCGTGCCGCGGCCGGAGGCCTTGAAGGTCGAGACCTTGCGCGAGGCACAGGACGGGCAGAACGGACGCGGCGGAAAATACACGTTGGCGCAGGCGTCGCAGCGCTGCAGGCGGAGTTCGCCGGCCTTTGTGCCGTCCCAGAAATGCTGGGTTTCCGGCGTGGGTTTCGGGCGCGCGCGCGCGGCTTCGGCCATCTCGGTGTTCTCCCTCATGCGGATCGTTTGCCCGCTTGTCGATCCATTGGACATGCCACGTTCCGGCCTCCAGGGTCCAGCGCTGCGGCTGCATGGCCGTATCCGCTCACAGCGCAGCGGCGCAAGCCAGCCTTGTGCGGCCGCCACCCGGCAGAGTAGGTTTCGCCGGTAATAACGGGAAGCCAACATGTTGAGACTATTTTGCGTCGCATAAGGATAGGCTCCGGCGCCGGCTATTCCGGCGATCGCATCGAGCCCGCGGTTGAAGTCGCCGAGCATGGCGACATCCAGTACCTGGTATTCGAATGCCTGGGCGAGCGCACCGTTGCGCTGGCGCAGCAGGCGCGGATGAAAAATCCCGACGGCGGATACGATCCGCTGCTCGAAGATCGGATGCGCGCGGTGCTGCCGGTCTGCGCGGCGAAGGGCATCAAGATCGTCACCAACATGGGTGCGGCCAATCCGCTGGCTGCGGCGCGCAAGACGGCGGAGATTGCCCGGGCGCTCGGGCTGTCGCTGAAGGTCGCCGCGGTGATCGGCGACGACGTGTTTGACGCCTGCAAGCAAGGCGATCTTCCGTTCATGGAGATCGACGGCAGCATGAAACAGCTTGGCAACCGCGTGCTGTCGGCCAATGCCTATCTCGGCGCAGCGCCGATGGCGGAAGCGCTCAGCGCTGGCGCGGATGTCGTGATCACCGGTCGCGCTTCCGATCCCGCCTTGTTTATGGCGCCGATGATTCATGCCTTCGGCTGGCCAATGGACGATTGGAACCTGCTCGGGCAGGGCACCGTCGCCGGCCATCTGCTCGAATGCGCCGGGCAGATCACCGGCGGCTATTTCGCCGATCCCGGCTTCAAGGACGTGGCGGGACTGGCGCGGCTCGGTTTTCCGATCGGCGAAGTCGGCGAGGATGGCTCGCTGGTGATCACCAAGGTCACAGGCTCCGGCGGCCAGGTGACGGCCGCGACCTGCAAGGAGCAGTTGCTCTATGAGGTGCATGATCCCGAGCGTTACATCCAGCCTGATGTGGTCGCGGATTTCTCGCAGGTGGTCATCGAGCAGATCGCGCCGGATTGCGTGCGCGTCAGTGGCGGCCGCGGCACGCCGCGCCCCGACACGCTGAAGGTCTCGGTCGGCTACCTCGATGGCTTCATCGGCGAGGGGCAGATCTCCTATGCCGGCCCGGGCGTGGTGGCGCGTGGACGGCTCGCGCTGGAGATTGTTCGCGAGCGCATGCAACTCACCGGCATTGCCGCCAGCGAGACACGGTTCGACCTGATCGGCATCGATTCGCTGCATGGCGCGGCACTGTCCGCCGGAGCCGGCGATCCCTACGAGGTCCGTGTCCGCGTCACCGGCCGTACCGACAGCCTGCGCGAAGCCGTCCGGATCGGCAACGAGGTCGAGACGCTGTACACTAACGGCCCTGCGGGCGGCGGCGGCGTCACCAAATCGGCCCGCGAAGTGGTGGCGGTGGCTTCGGTGCTGCTGCCGCGCGAGCTGGCCGCGCCGCGGGTCCAGTTCGTGGAGGCCGCAACATGAAGCTGCGTGACATCGCCCACTCCCGCACCGGGGACAAGGGCAACATCTCCAACATCTCCGTAATTGCCTTTGACGCAAAGCTTTATCCGCTGTTATTGTCGCAGGTGACCAGCGAGCGCGTGCAGGCGTTGTTCGCCGGCATCGTCGCGGGGACGGTGGTTCGCTATGAACTGCCCAATCTGGCGGCATTGAACTTCGTGATGGATCAGGCGCTTGGCGGCGGCGTGACGCGGTCGCTGGCGCTCGATGCGCATGGTAAATCGCTGAGCTCCGCGCTGCTCGATCTGGAAATTGACGCAGGTTTCGGCGATACCGATCCGGCGCCGTGACCGACAGGGTCGGTCCGAACTGAACAGGACAACGTGCTTATGACCACGCAGCCGACACTCGCCAGCCTGGCCGACGACCTCAAAGCCGGCCGTACCACCTCCCGCCAACTGGTCGAGGCCTGTCTGGCGAAAATCGCCGATCCCAAGGGCGAAGGCGAGCGCACCTTCATCCATGTCGACAAGGACGCCGCACTGGCCGCCGCCGACGCGATGGACAAGCTCCGCGCCGCCAACGCGGCCCCTTCCGCGTTCGCCGGCATTCCGGTCTCGATCAAGGACTTGTTCGACATCAAGGGCCAGATCAGCCGCGCCGGCTCGCGCGCGCTGGACGATTCCGCGCCGGCCGAGCAGGACGCGCCCGCCGTGGCGCGTCTGCGCGCTGCCGGCTTCGTGGTGATCGGCCGTACCAACATGGTCGAATTCGCTTATTCGGGCATCGGCACCAATCCGCATTACGGCACGCCGAAGAGCGCCTGGCAGCGCGAGATCGGCCATGTGCCGGGCGGCTCGTCCTCGGGCGCGGCAGTGTCCGTGGTCGATGGCATGGCGCATGGCGCGCTGGGCACCGACACCGGCGGCTCGTGCCGTATCCCCGCGGCGTTCAACGGCATCGTCGGCTTCAAGCCGACGCAGCGCCGCGTGCCGCTGGACGGCGCGGTGCCGCTGTCGTTCACGCTCGACAGCATCGGCCCGCTGGCCCGCACCGTCCAATGCTGCGCGACAATGGATGCGGTGCTGGCCGGCGAGCCGGTCAGGCCGCTGGCGAAGCGTTCGGTCAAGGGCATGCGGCTGGCGGTGCCCACCACGATCGCGATGGACGATCTTGAGCCGATCGTGGCGGAGACCTTTGAGCGTGCCTTGAAGCAGCTTGCCGAGCAGGGCGCGCTGATCGAGTACATCGAGGTGCCGGAATTCCTCGACATCGGCCCGATGAGCGTCAAGGGCGGTTTCACCGCAGCCGAGAGCTATGCCTGGCATCGCTATCTGATCGCCAGCAAGGGCGATGTGTACGATCCCCGCGTCTCGGTCCGCATCCTGCGCGGCGAGGCCATCACCGCTGCCGACTATATCGAGCTGCTGCCGGCGCGCCGCTCGATGATCGCGCGGATCGAAGCCCGCCTCGCGCCCTATGACGCGCTGGTGTTGCCGACCGCCGCCATCACGCCGCCCGTCATCGACGACATGAAGGACGACAAGGTGTTTGCGAAAGCCAACATCATGGCGCTGCGCAACTGCACGCTGATCAACATGATCGACGGCTGCGCCATCTCGCTGCCGATCCACCGAGACGGCGAGGCCCCGGTCGGCCTGATGCTGGCCGGAACCGGCGGATCCGACCGCCGCATCTTCGAACTCGCCGCCGGCATGGAAAAATCCATCCGCGGCTGATCCAGCCGACCTCATCCTGAGGAGCGCGCCCTTCGCGCGCGTCTCGAAGGATGGGCCACGAACTCCCTCATGGTTCGAGACGGCGCTGCAGAAGCGCCTCCTCACCATGAGGGCATCGCCATTCCATCTCGTACCAAAGGAACACCACATGACCACGACTATCGCGTTCACGCTGGACGCCAAGGGCACCACGACGCCGCTCAATCTGACCATCACGCAGGGCGTGATCGCCGGCTGGACCGGCCGCGATCCGGTCGCGCGCGACCACCACATCGCCGAACTCGCCGCCATCGGCATCGCGCCGCCGGCCTCAACGCCGATCTACTATCGCTGCTCGGCCAACCGCTTCACCACCGACGGCGCCATCGAATGCACCGGCGAGGAATCCTCCGGCGAAGTCGAGTTCTTCCTGGTCAGTGCGAACGGCCGGATCTATGTCGGCGTCGGCTCCGACCACACCGACCGCAAGGTCGAGACCTACAACATCACCGTCTCCAAACAGATGTGCGACAAGCCCGTCGCCCCGGTGGTGTGGGACTTCGCTGAACTCGAAGGTCACTGGGACCAGATCATCCTGCGTTCCTGGGCCACGATCGGCGGCACCCGCGTGCTGTACCAGGAAGGCACGTTGAGCGGCATGCTGCCGGTCGCCGAGCTGATCCAGAAGGGCTTTGGCGGCACGACGCTGCCCGAGGGCACCGCGATGTTCGGCGGCACCTTCGCGGCCAAGGGCGGCATCCGCCCGGCGACGCGCTTCGATTACGAGATCGAGGACCCCGTGCTGAAGCGCAAGATCGCGTCGGGCTACGACGTGGTGACGCTGCCGGTTCTCGGCTGAAGTCGCTATGGCGGACCTGTTCGCAGGACTTGATGACCAGCGTCCGCCACGCGAAGACATGGCGGAAGGCGCCGTGCTGTTGCACGGCTTCTTCCGCGACATCGAGACCGAACTGATCGCGGATCTGCGCGCGATCGTGAAGGCGGCGCCGTTCCGCCACATGGTGACGCCCGGCGGCCATATGATGTCAGTGGCGATGACCAATTGCGGCAGCAAGGGTTGGGTGACGGATCAAGGAGGCTACCGCTACGACGCGATCGACCCCGACAGCGGCCGGCCGTGGCCCGCCATGCCGGCGTCGTTCCGCGATCTCGCTGCCCGCGCCGCGGAGCAAAGCGGCTTTCATCACTTCGCGCCGCAGGCCTGCCTGATCAACCGCTACCGACCCCGCGCCAAAATGTCGCTGCACCAGGACAGGGACGAACTCGATCTCGGCGCGCCGATCGTTTCCGTCTCGCTCGGCCTGCCGGCCACCTTCCTGTTCGGCGGTCTGGCGCGCAATGACAAGACGCAGAAATTCCGCCTCGAACACGGCGACATCGCCGTCTGGGGCGGCCCCGCGCGGCTGGCCTATCACGGCATCGCGCCGCTGGCCGATGGCGAGCATCCGGTGATGGGCCCACAACGCATCAACCTGACCTTTCGGAAAGTGCAGTAACGCGTAGCGCTCTTTCTTCTCCCTTCTCCGACAAGGGGAGAAGGAAGTGAGAAGAGGGGAGAAGTAAGCCCCCATCATCTTGCCACACGCTATTGCTGCTCTATGCTTGCCGCGGAGCAGCCATATGACCGATGTCGAACTGGCCGACGACACGACGAACACCACCACCGCTTCGCACGCCGGCGTCTGGCTCGCGGTGCTGCAACTGGTGTTCACGCTGCTGTGGACCGTCTACGTCATCTATCTGCCGAAGCTCGCGGCCGATGTCGGCATTGCGCCGTCCGCCGTCATCTTCATCCTGATGCTGGACCAGTTGATCTTCACCGTCACCGACACCGCGATGGGCATCGTCGCCGACCGCATCTCGCGCGTGGTGGGCCGGCTCGGCCTCATCGTGGGATTGCTCACCGCGATCTCCTGCGCGGCGTTCGTCGCGCTGCCGTTCGTCGCACGCCAGGGGCCAACGTCGCAGGCGGCGCTGATCGCTCTGATCGTGGTCTGGGCGATCACCTCGTCGGCGCTGCGCGCGCCGCCGCTGACCCTGCTCGGCAAGTATGCTGCGAAGCCATCGCGGCCGTTCCTCGCCGGCCTCGCGATGCTCGGCTACGGCGTCGCCGGCGCGGTGTCGCCCTATCTCGGCGTCGTGCTGCGCGACACCGATGCGCGGCTGCCTTTCATCCTGTCCAGCGCAGTGCTGCTGTTGGTGGCGCTGATGCTGACGCGGGTCGAGCGCGGGCTGGTTTCGGCTGCAGAGAACACCGGCCGCCTGCGGAAGCCCGGTAAAGCATTGCGGCGGGTTCCGATGCTGTTCATCGCCGCGATGGTGCTGCTGGCGCTCGGCTATCAACTACATTTCAGCATCAACAGTGCGCCGTTCTTCCTGCGCTTCGCCAAGCCCAGCGAGCTGCAATGGCTGCTGCCGGTGTTCTGGATCGGCTTCAACATCGCGAGGTTTCCGGCCAGCGTCCTCACCAAACGGCGCGGCGGGCTGGTGGTGATGGGCATCGCCGGCCTGTTCGGCGCAGCCGCCATGATCGGCGCGGAAATGGCCGGCAGCCTCAACATGCTGATCGTCACGCAGTTCATTGCGGGGGCGGCCTGGGGCTGCATGCTGATGTCGGCGGTGGCCGCCGCGCTTGCGATCGGCGAGACCGGCGCCGAGGGCAAAGTGGTCGGCCTCGTGTTCTCCGCGCTGGCGCTGGCGACCTTCGCGCGGATGGCGGCGGTGGCGGGCGGCCTGCAACGGTTGCCGGAATACGCGCCGATGCTGCGCTGGGCGCCGGTGGCGTGCTGGTCGGTGGCCGGCGCAGGGCTGCTCGTTCTGGCGGCGTCGCGGCTGCAGCGACGCGAGGCGGGCTTGCGAAGTTCCGACTAGGTAACGAACTGTTGCCGGCGGTGGTCGCCCTTACACGACCGTCACCGGGGATAGCCGCTGCCATTCGGCGTTCAACGCGCCTTGGCCCGTGTCAGCAGGTACTCCTGACGCACTATATTGTTGAAGTAGTAGGGCGCGGCGAGCGCCTCGAACTCGGTACGCAAGGCAGCAAGCCTCTTCGGATCGCCGGCGGAAGCCTCGATCAACTTCTGCATCGGGCCGATCGAGCGCTCCATAAATTCCCGGACATGCGGCACGCTGAGAGCCGGCAACTGCATGATACCGCGAGAAAAGAACGGGGCTTCGAACCTGGCACCGAGGCGCTCGGCGACAATGCCGGGGTTGCCCCATTGTGGAGGTGGTGCGGCGCCTGGCGGCGGTGGCGGCGAATTTCTGGCAACGAAAGCAAACAGGCGACCGACGAAATGCTCCGGCGGCCATGTCGCAAACGCGATGCGACCGCCGGGCTTCATCACACGGCGCATTTCCGAGACGACGACATCAGGCCGGGGCGCAAACATGTGACCGAACTGGCTGACAACGACATCAAACCGGCCATCGGGGAATGGCAGGTTTTCAGCGTCCCCCTCGATCCATTGCGTGGCAGGCAGCCCCGCTATTCGCGCATTCTCGCGCGCAACCTCAAGCAAAGCCGGCGTCAGATCGAGCGCCGTCACCGATGCGCCCGCCCGCGCTGCCGTGACCGCAACGACACCTGTGCCAGTTCCGATGTCGAGCACCGCTTCCCCGGGTTTGATTTCCGCGAACTCGACGAGATGCGCCGCGACCACGGTGGTGAAAGCCGCAGTCGGCGCAAATGACGCCCACATTTCGCGCTGGCGTGTCTTGAGATCTGCGAAGGGATCAGGGGTCGATGACATGGAGTCTCTCCACGGCCAAGGAACAGTCTGCGATCCCAGACTATCCCTCCCGCGAGCAATTGGAAGCGGGTAAATCCGGTGACCGTCGGTGCTGTATTCCGCCGTTAGCGCGTCGCGTCATCTGGCTGCGCGGAATTTGCGCGCGATTGGTGCATGGCGGAAACGGCAAGCCGTTCGCGCGGCAAATTTATCGGTTCATGGCCTAGCCAACCGCCTTCGCCCGCACTAGCCTTGTGCGCAAGAAAAAACAAAACGAGGAAACGAATGACATACCGCACAGGCGTCATGGCTGTCGCCGTGGCATGCAGCTTCGCCATGCCCGCGATCGCTGAACCCATCACCAAGCCCGTCACCATCGCCGTGCTGAACGACAAGAGTTCGGTATTCTCCGATGCCGGCGGCGTCGGCGGGGTGATCGCCGCGCAACTGGCGATCGACGATATCGGCGGCAAGGTGCGTGGCCAGCCGGTGGTGCTGCTCGGCCCCGATCACCAGAACAAGACCGACATCGGCGTCAACCTCGCGCGCAATGCCTATGACCAGCAGGGCGTCGACGCGATCTTCGACATCGGCAATTCCGCGATCTCGCTGGCGGTGCAGGATCTCGCGCGCGAGCGCGGCAAGGTGCTGGTCCATGTCGGCTCCGCCACCGCCGATATTTTCGGCAAGGCCTGTTCGCCGACCGGCGCGATGTGGCTGTACGACACCTATTCGCTGGCGCAAGGTATCGCCAAGGCCGTGGTGCAGCAGGGCGGCGACACCTGGTTCTTCATCACTGCGGATTACGCTTTCGGAATCGCGATGCAGGCCGAAGTCTCCAAGGTCGTCACCGCTGCGGGTGGCAAGGTGCTCGGCGCCGTGCGGCACCCGGTAGGCACGATGGACTTCTCCTCGTTCCTGCTGCAGGCGCAATCCTCCGGCGCCAAGGTGATCGCGCTCGCCAATGCTTCCGGCGATACCGTCACCAACATCAAGCAGGCCCGCGAATTCCAGATCGGCGAGGGCAAGCAGAAGCTGGCGGTGCTGATCTTCTATCTCACCTCGGTGCACGCGCTTGGCGCCGAAGCGACGCAGGGCGTGCAATATCTCGAGGGCTACTACTGGGACAATGACGACGCCAGCCGCGCCTTCGGCAAGCGCTTCGCGGCGAAGAACGGTGGCAAGATGCCGACGCATTCGCAGGCCGGCGTCTATAGCGCCGTGTTGCATTATCTGCGCGCGGTGGAAGCCAGCAACGACAATGACGGCCTCACCGTGATGCGCAAGATGAAGGCGACGCCGGTAGATGACTTCTACGCGCCGGGCGCCCGCATCCGCGAGGACGGACGGCTGATGAACGACATGCTGCTCGCCGAGGTGAAGAAGCCGTCCGAGGTGAAGGGCGAATGGGACCTGCTCAAGATCACCGGCAAGGTGAAAGCCGCCGACATCATGCGCCCGATCGCGGATGGCGGCTGCACCAGGCTCGATCCGCCGTTGAAGTAAATTGTTGTCATTCCGGGGCGCGAACGCCGTCAGGCGGTCGCGAACCCGGAACCCAGAGATGTAAGCCACTTCTGGGTTCCCCACCACTCCAATTGGAGTGGCTGAGGTTCGCGCGCGCAAGGATGCGCGCGCGCGCCGGAACGACAGAGAAATCCTACGGCTTCGCCGGGTGAATGAATGCCCACGGGCTGACTTCGGAATCCCGGGGCACGTCGATGGCGATCAGATACGGGCCGCCATCGGCCAGCGCCTTCTCCAGCGCGGGGCGAAAGCCTTCGGGGGAGCCGACGCGCGCCGCGTTGACGCCGAAGGATTCGGCAAGCCTGACAAAATCCGGATTGACCAGATCGGCGGCGGTGACGCGGCCGTCGAACGCGCGCAACTGATCGCGCCGCACATTGCCATAGGCGTTGTTGTCGAACACCAGTACGACGACGCCGATTTTGAACTGCACGGCGGTGGCCAGTTCCTGCACCGCGAACATGAAGCCGCCGTCGCCGGTGATCGCCACCACCGCACGGTCGGGATGCGCGACCTTGGCGCCGAGCGCGGTGGGGAACCCGGAACCGAGCGTGCCCTGATAGCCCGACGTGAGGAAGGTGCGCGGCTGGTACACCGGAAAGCCGAACCATGAGGCGAAGCCGACCTGCGACAGTTCGTCGGTGACGATGGCGTCGTCCGGCAGCACGTCGCGCAGGATATCGAGATAGGCCATCTGTGGCTGCACCGACTGGATGTCGCGCAGCGCCTTGGCGGACGCCTCGCGGATGATGTCGCGACGGCCGTGCGTTTTGGTGAAGCCGGCCTTGCGCACCGCAGCCAACAGCGCGCGCGTGCCTTCCTTGGCGTCGGCGATAACAGGTGCATCCACCGTCAGCCGCCGCATCTCCACGGGATCGATGTCGATGCGAATGGATTTCAGGCCGTCCGGCCGGAACGGCCAGCGGAAGGTGGTCGGCAATTCCATCCGCGATCCCACGCCGATCATCAAATCGGTGTGCGGCCACAGATTATAGGCAGCCGCCATCGTCAGGCCGAGTTCGTGGGCGTTGCTGACGATGCCACGCCCGGAGCGGAACGCGACCACCGGTGCATCGAGCAATTCGGCGAGTTCGAGGATTTCATCGCCGGCATCCATGGCGCCGGCGCCGACAAAGATCATCGGCGACTTGCTGGCCTTGATGAGCGCTGCCGCCGCCTTGGTGCGGTCGCTGTCGGGCAGTGGGGCTGCGAAAGGCGCGAACGGCCGGGACGGGCCAACGTCGGCGCGCTGCGAAAACACATCCCACGGCATTTCCAGCGCCGCCGGTCCACGCCGCCCGGACATCATTTCCTGGAACGCGCGCGACACTTTGGTCGGCGCATCGCCGGGATATTCGATGCGGTCGGCCCATTTCACGAAGCTTCTGATAGTGCCGAGCTGGTCCGGCATCTCGTGCAAGTGGCCGCGACCTTTACCAAGATAGTCCGTCGGCACCTGGCCGGTCAGGCACAGCACCGGCTCGTTGCAGCCGAACGCGGTGAGCATCGCCGCCCCCGCATTGAGCACGCCCGGGCCGGGCACCACGCTGAACACGCCGGGTCTTCCCGAAGCGCGGGCATAGCCGAACGCCATGTAGCCACAGGCCTGCTCATGCCGCGCGCCGATCACGCGCAGCTCCGCCTGATGGAAGGCGTCGAACAGTCCGTAGATTTGCGCGCCGGGCAGGCCGAACACGGTGTCGACGCCGTGCGCCTTGAGCCCTTCGACGATCGCTTCGCCGCCGGTGAGATTTGTCATGCGGGACGTCCCGTGTGTGCGAGAAAATTCATGCCTCGTCGACCACGCCGTTGCGCAGCGTGCCGATGCCATCGGCGGCGATCTCGATGATATCGCCGGGCACGAGGTAACGTGGCGGATCGAAGCGGGCTCCGGCGCCGGTCGGCGTGCCCGTCACGATGACGTCGCCGGGCACCAAAGTGGTGAAGGTCGAGATGTAGTGGATGAGGTAGCGGAATCCGAACATCAGCCTGATGGTGCGGTCGTCCTGCCGCAAATCGCCGTTGACGTGGGTCGTGAGACGGATATCGGCGAGCTGGGCTTCATCGCGATAGGGCACGATCCACGGCCCCAGACTACCGGTCGAATCGAAGTTCTTGCCCTGCGTGACGTTGAACTTGGCGTGCCGCACCCAGTCGCGGATGGTGCCCTCGTTGCACAAAGTGAGTGCTGCGATGTGATCGAGCGCGTCGCGCTCGGCGATGTGGCGGCCGGGTTTGCCGATGACGAGGACGACCTCGCCCTCGTAATCCAGCTGCGTCGAGGCGCGCGGACGCACCAAGGGCTGCAGGTGCCCGACAAAAGAGCGCGGCGTGCGCATGAACATCGAGGGGAATTTAGGCGCGTCCTGACCGTCCTTGTATTCGGCGTTGCGGTCCGGATAGTTCACACCGATGCAGATGATCTTTTCGGGCGCGGGGATCGGCGGCTGCCACGTGACGTCGTCGAGGGCGAAATCCGCCGGCAGGTTTTCCGCCGCATCCGTAAGTCTGTGCAGGGCGCCGTGGGCGATCGCCTCGCGCAGCGTCGGGTAATCGCCTGCATAGCGCGCCGAGAGATCGACGATGCCGAGTTCGGTCACAGCGCCGTATTTTGTCGCGCCATTGACGGAGAAGGTGGCGAGGCGGGGATGGGGCATGATGGCTCCAGATTAGCCCTCATGCTGAGGAGGCCGAAGGCCGTCTCGAAGCACGAGGGCGGAAAACACGCATCCTTCGAGACACCCGCCTTTGCCCTTCGGGCTGCGGCGGGCTCCTCAGGATGAGGATAGAGTTTAGTCCGCAATCCTCACATCCGCCGAGAATAAAGCCGGCCGTACCTCCTGCTCCGGAAACACGGAGCCCTGCTCGAACCACGAGCGCGGCGCGGGCGCGCCCCACAGGGTCTGGCGGCGCGGGTCGCGCAGAGACCAGCGCAGCGGTTCGTGGTCGGCGTCCATCGTCTGGTAGTCGCTGGAATAGAGTTCGAGGCGGTGGCCGTCGGGGTCGCGGACGTAGAGGAAAAAGGCGTTGGAGATGCCGTGGCGACCGGGGCCGCGCTCCATGTTGGCGAGATAGCCTGACGAGGCCATCACGTCGCACAGGTGCAGGATGTTCATCGGGTTCGGCACCCAATAGGCGAAGTGATGCAGCCGCGGGCCGGCGCCGTTGGTGATCGCGAAGTCATGCACATTGCCCTTGCGGTGCATCCATGCCGCGGCGATGCGGCCGTTCTCGCCGTCTTCCTCGGCATATTCGGTGAGACGAAAACCGAGCCGGGCGTAGAAGTTGATAGTGTCCTGCACCTCGGGGGCGAACACGTTGAAATGATCGAGCCGCTGCGGATGGCAGCCTTTGTACAAATCGAAGCGGCGCAGCAGATGCGGCCGCTTGTCCATCTGCGCGACAAGTTCGATACGAAAACCGAACGGGTCGGTGGCGTGCAGCGTACGGCCCTGAAACGGGCGTTCGACGAAGCCGTGCACGATGCCGTGGGCGGCAAAGAAGGACGCGGCCCTGTCGAGATCGCTATCGCTGCCGACGCGGAAGCCGAGCCGCGCACAGGCGGCCGTTGTCGCCTTGTGCAGCACCAGCGAGTGATGCTGGTGTTCTTCGCTGCCGCGCAGATAGACCGTGTTGGCGTCGGCGTCCTCGACATGCAGCCCGATCGTGGTCTCGTAGAAGGCCCGGCTGGCGTCGAGGTCGACGACATCGAGTACCGCGTGGCTGGCGCGCACAATGTTGAATGGCGGATCAAAGGTATGCTGCGGTACCGGCATGGCGTTTCCTGTTGGTTTGTTTTGTCATTCCGGGGCGCGCGCAGCACTAGCTGTGCGCGAACCCGGAATCTCGATGTGGTCACCACTCCTGGATTCCGGGGTCGCGGCCGCCTCGCGGCGTTCGCGCCCCGGAACGACAGCTCAAATTCCGAGTTTTTGAATCTTGTGCGTCCCCTTCGCCAGCGAGACGTGTTTCGTCTCCATGTAAAAGTCGAACGAGTAATCCCCGCCGTCGCGGCCGATGCCGGAGGACTTCATGCCGCCGAACGGCGTCGGCAGGTGGCGGACGTTTTCCGAATTCAGCCAGATCATGCCGGCCTCCAGAGCATCGGCAACGCGCAGCGCGCGGCCGACATCGGCGGTCCAGACATAGCCGGTGAGGCCGTAAGGCACCGCATTGGCGATCTCGATGGCTTCGTCCTCGCCATGAAACTGAATGACGGTCAGGAATGGTCCGAACACTTCCTCCTGCGCCACGCGCATCTGCGCGTGCGCGCCGGTAACCAGGGTTGGCTGCACGTAATGGCCCCCGCCGGGACCAGCGTGGGGCTTGCCGCCGACGGCGATGGTGGCGCCGTCCTGGCGCGCGATCTCGAAATAGGAACAGACCTTTTCGTGGTGCCGCGCATGGATCAACGGACCCACTTCGGTCCTGGGATCGAGCGGATGGCCAATTTTCAGCGCCTTCACCCGCGCGGTGAGCTTGGCGATGAACTTGTCCGCGATCGTGTCCTGGATCAGCAGCCGGCTCGACGAGGTGCAGCGCTCGCCGTTCAGCGAGTAGATCATGAACACCACGGCATCGAGCGCGCGGTCCATGTCGGCGTCGTCGAACACGATCACCGGATTTTTTCCGCCGAGTTCGAAATGCACGCGCTTCAGGGTTGGCGCACCCTGCGCCATGATCGCGGATCCCGTCGAGGTCTCGCCGACAAAGGCGATCGCCTTGATCGCCGGGTGCTCGGTCAGTGCCTTGCCGGCCTCTTCGCCAAACCCATGTACGGTGTTGAGGACGCCGTCGGGTACGCCCGCCTGCCTGACGATCTGCGACAGGAGATCGGCGGTCACAGGCGACCATTCTGCCGGTTTGTGCACGACGGTGCAGCCCGCGGCCAGAGCCGGCGCAATCTTCCAGGTCGACAGCATGAACGGCGTGTTCCACGGTGTGATCACGCCGACCGGACCGATCGGCACGCGCGTCGATACATTCCAGTGTTCGTCTGCCGGCATGTTGAGGCCGTCACGCGCGTCCGTGCAGCGGTCGGCGAAGAAGCGGAAGTTCTCCGCGCCGCGCACCGCCGCCTTGGCCATGAAGCGATGCGCCTGGCCGGTATCGATGCATTCCAGCACCGCGATGTCGTCGGCGCGATCCTCGATGGCATCGGCGACCCGGTGCAGCAATTTCTTGCGCATGGCGGCGGGCATGTCGCGCCAGTCCTTGAAGGCGCGTTGTGCCGCCTTGGCGGCGAGATCGATGTCGGCGGCAGTGCCGCGCGCGACCTGCGCCAGCACGGTGCCGTCGATTGGCGACGTGGTTTCAAACACCTCGCCGGACGAGGAGGGCACGATCTGGCCGTCGATGATGTGGCCGATGCCGTCGTGTTTCAGTTTTTTCAGCAATGGCGCAGCGCGATCACTGTTGGCCTTGAACACGGCGGCGGAATCGACGGGAGATTTAGCCATTGGCGGCCTCGGCTTTCAGCAGGTCGTGGATATTGTTGCGCTTCCAGCTGGTCTCCTTGTCATTGATCTGCATGTCGAACGACAAAGCGAACTTTGAATGCGTGAACACGGGATCGAGAAAGGCCGACAGCGCCTTGAATATATGCTCGCCTGCCGCCTGGCGGGTGGCGAGGTAGCGGCCTTCGCCGATCCGCAGCAGCACGTCGAGGAAGCCGAGATCGTTGCGGCCATCGGCAATGGCGTAATGGTCGCAACGGATGGCGCGGACGCGGATCCCGCCGAGCGGAAAGATCCCGGTTTCTACCGCGGCCTTGCGCACCACTTCGCACATCGCGGCGATGTCGACTTGCGGTTCGATGTTGGCGGAATATTCGATGGTGAAATGCGGCATGTCGGACTCGCGATCTGATCAGGCGAAATAGCAGCTCACCGTGCCCCACGGTCCGTAGTCGGCCTGAATGGTGTCGCCCTTTTTCACTTCGATCGGGCGGATGAACGAGCCGGCCAGTACCACCTGACCGGGCTCCAGCGCGAGGCCGTGCGGGGCGATCTTGTTGGCGAGCCAGGCGACGCTGGTGGCGGGATGGTTGAGCACGCCGGCGGCAAGCCCGGTCTCCTCCAGCTGGCCGTTGCGATGAACCATCGCGCCGACCCAGCGCAAATCGGTGTCCAGCGGCCGCATCGGCCGGCCGCCGAGCACGATTCCGGCATTTGCGGCATTGTCGGCGATGGTATCGAATATCTTGCGCGCTGCTTTCGTGGCGGGATCGACGCGCTCGATCCGGGTATCGAGAATTTCCAGCGCCGGCGTCACGAAGTCGGTGGCGTTGAGGACATCGAACATGGTGCAGGACGGGCCGCTCAAGCGGTGCTTCATGACGAAGGCCAGCTCGGCTTCGATGCGCAGGCCGATGAAACGATCCGTTGGCACCAGCCCGCCATCGGCGAAGAACATGTCGTCGAGCAGCACGCCGGAATCCGGTTCGTCGATGTTCAGCGCGCTCTGCATCGCCTTCGAGGTCAGGCCGATCTTGTGGCCGCGGACGATGCGGCCCCCGGCGACCTTGATCCCGATCCATGCCTTCTGGATCGCATAGGCATCCGCGATGCTGATGCCCGGATAATCCTGCGAAAGCTGGCGGATCTGTACGCGGGTCTTTTCGGCCTGATGCAGGCGGGCGGCGGCGGCGTCAATCTCCGATGTCGTCAGTGCCATGTCGCGTCCTGTTTCGTCTTGTCGCAAAATTCCGCGCGGAAATCCGATTAACATGTTAAATGAATTCCAGCAAAACAAAATGCGCCGCTAAGTATGGTGCGTTGCACCAATGAAGTCCGGAAAATGCCGACACCCAAATCGAGCAAGACTGCAACGGTTCCGATCCGCGACTTCTCGCGGTCGTTGCCGATGTCGCTGCTGCGCGCCCGCGAATCCGTGATGCGCCATTTTCGCCCCAGCCTGCGCGCGCATGGGCTGACCGAGCAGCAATGGCGCATCCTGCGCGCGCTGACGTCGCATGGCGAGGTTGAGGTCACCGAGCTGGCCGGCATCGCGTATCTGTTGGGGCCGAGCCTGTCGCGTATCCTGCGCGATCTGGAAACGCGCCGGCTGATCAAGCGCCGGCTGGTGAAATCCGATTTGCGCCGCAGCATGGTGATGATCACCGCGAAAGGTCTGCAACTGATCGACGCCGTGGCACCATCGTCGGAAGCGATCTATGCCGAAATTGCCCGGCGCTTTGGCGCAAGCAAACTCGGTGATTTGCAGGAGATGCTGCATTTGCTGGAGAGCAGCCTGCTGACCATGCCGGTGGCTACGGAAATCATCGACGAGTCGGAAGCATAGGGCAGGCCGCGGATATGCATGTTGTTTGTGCAAGTTTTTTGGATCAATCCGTGGCGTTGCCGAAGGGAGAGTAGACAGCGCAGATAATTTTCGCTCAACTCGCCGGATCATGAAGGCTGGCGCTCAAGTCCGGCCTCTGAGGGAGGATCGAATGAAGCTCACGCGACGTGAATTCGCGGCTGGTCTCGCCGCTGGTGTGACGGCCCCTTATCTGATCGGCAGCGCGCGGGCGCAGGGCGCCACCATCAAGATCGGCATGGTTCTGCCAGTGACGGGATCGGCGGCCGAGCAGGGCAAGTTCGCCTTGAATGGCGCCAAGCTGGCGCTGGAAGCCGTCAACAAGGCCGGCGGCGTGCTTGGCAAGCAGCTCGAACTCGTCACGGAGGACGACCAGACCACCAATCCCGGCGTCGTACTGGCGTTCTCCAAGCTCGCTGCACAATCCGATATCGTGGCTTTCCTCGGTTCGATCCGCTCCACCCAGGTGCATGCCATGGCGCCCGATGTGCTAAAGCTGGGCAAGCCGATGGCGATCGGCGGCACCGATCCTAACCTGACCCACATGAGCAACAAGTGGCTGTTTCGCTTCCGCCCCAATGACAGTTATTCCGGCAGCGTGATCGCCGATTATGGCGTCAACACGCTCGGCAAAAAGAAGTGGGCGATCCTGCATTCCACCGACGCGTTCGGCACGGCCGGTGGCAAGGCGCTGACCGAAGGGCTGAGCAAGCTCGGCATCACGCCGGTGCTCGACCAGGGCTACGCCAACCAGAGCCAGGACTTCACCCCTGTGGTGCTGGCGATCAAGCAGTCGGGCGCCGACGTCCTGGGTTCGTATTTCACTTTCGAGAACGATCTCGGCATCTTCGCCCGGCAGCTGCGTCAGCTCGGCGTCAACATTCCCTGGGTCGGCTCGCCCTCGATTGTCGGCGTATCCTCAATCCGGCTGGCTGGCGCCACGCTGCACGGCACTTACGGCGTCGCCGACTATGCCGAGGACTCCAGCGACACCGCCAAGGCCTACGGCAAGGCCTATCGCGACGCCTACAAGCTGGCGCCCGACAACCAGAGCGCCTGGACCTTCGACGCGATCACTGTACTGGCGAGGGCGATGAACGAGGCCAAATCGACCGCGCCGGAAAAAATCCGTGAGGCAATTCTCGCGATCAAGAAATATCCGGGTGCGGAAGGCGAATACAATTTCGACGCCAATGGCGACGGCCTTCACGGCTACAACATCGTGAAGAACGAAAAGGGCAACATCGTCTTCGAGAAGCACATCGAAGCCGCCAACTGAGTGTTGCGGCGGCCCGGTTCGGGGCCGCCGCGCATTCGCCGGTCGCCGCGCGCTGCCGTGTCTTGCCGTGACAAAATCCCGAAAGTCGATTTATGGATCAGGCTCTTCAGTTGCTCTTTACGGGCATTGGCATCGGATCGGTCTATGCGCTGGTTGCGCTCGGTTTCGTGCTGATCTTTCGCGCCACCAACGTCGTCAATTTCGCGCAAGGCGAATTCTCGATGGTCGCGGCCTATCTGATGGTGGTGTTCGCGGTCGATCTGGCGCTGCCGTACTGGCTGTCCTTTCTGCTGGCGCTGGGCGGCATGGCGGTGCTGGGCGCGGTGTTCAATCTCGGCGTCTATTACCCGCTGCGCCATCGCACCTACCTCCCGGTGATCATCGCCACCATCGGCGCCTCGATCCTGATGGCCAACGGCGTGCTGGCGATCTACGGGCCGGCGCCGCAGGTGCTGGAAGGCTGGTTTGAGACGCCCGGCATCCAGCTCGGCCCGGTCTATCTCGACAGCCAGTATCTGCTCATCATCGCCGTCACCATCGCGCTGGTGTTCTTCAATTACTGGTTCTTCGAGCGCACCATGATCGGCAAGAAGCTGCAGGCGACGTCGCAGGACAAGGAGATGGCGTCGCTGCTCGGCATCTCCGTTTCCACCATGATCATGATCACCTTCATCTATTCGGCGGTGCTGGGCGGCCTCGCCGGCATTCTGGTGGCGCCGATCCTGTTCGTCTCGATCCAGATGGGCTCGACCATCGCGCTGAAAGCCTTTGCCGCCACCATCATCGGTGGCTTCGGCGACGTCACCGGCGCGATCATAGGCGGCATCGCGCTCGGCATTATCGAGACGTTCGGCGCTTCCTACATTTCGGTGCCCTACAAGGATGCCTTCGCCTTCATGGTGCTGATCCTGTTTCTGGTGTTCCGCCCACAGGGCATCTTCGGCGAACGCGTGGCGGAAAAAGCATGAGCGCGCCCAGCGAAAATCTCGCCATCCCCGCGGCGCTGCGCCCGAAGCCGTTGCTGCTGCGCCATCTGCCGTATTTCATCGCGGCCGCGATCGTGGTGTTCGCCGCGGCGACGATGCGGTTCGACGGCTACGTGCTCAACATCCTGATGCAGGCCACGACCTTTGCCGTCGCGGTCTTCGGGCTCACGGTGGTGCTCGGCCTGTGCGGCCAGATCAACCTGGCGCAGGCGGCATTCTTCGGCTTCGGCGCCTATGTGGTTGGCATCGGCACGACGGACTACCAGCTCAGCTTCTGGCTCTGCCTGGTCGCCGGCGCGCTGCTGGCGCTGGCCGCAGGCGCGCTGCTCGGCATGAGCACGCTGAAGCTCGGTGGTCACTACCTGGCGATGGTGACGATCTCGTTCCAGCAGATCGTGACGCTGGTGATGATCAACGCGATCTGGCTCACCCACGGCCCCGACGGCGTGTCGCGGATCGGGCGGCCGGCGCTGCTGCAATCGCAGCAGTCCTTCCTCGCTTTCTGCGTCGCGGCGCTGGCGGTGATCGGCTATCTGGTCTGGCACCTGCCGGACACAAGGCTCGGCCGCGCCATGCGCGCGGTGCGCGACAACGAACTGGCGGCCGGCGTTGTCGGCGTCGATGTGGTGCGGGTCAAGGTCGCGGCCTTCGCGCTGTCGGCGTTGCTCGGCGGCATCGGCGGCGGATTGTTCGCCGGCGGTTTCGCCTATGTCAGCCCGGACCAGTTCTCCTTCGCGGAGTCGATCGTGTTCCTGACCATGGCGCTGCTCGGCGGCGTGGCGTCGCCGATCGGCGCGGCGATCGGCACCGGCCTCTTGATCCTGATCCCGGAATGGCTGCGCTTTCTGAAGAGCGTGCCCGGCCTGTATCTGGCGATCTACGGCCTCTCGGTGATCCTGATCATCCGCTATATGCCCGATGGCATCTGGGGCTTCGTCACCGCGGGGCTCGATCGCTTCCGCCGCAAGGTAAAGATGCCCGCCGCCGGCCTGCCGCTGGTGCTGGCCCCGGCGATGACCGGCGGCGAGATGGTGCTTGAGGTGACCGGCCTCGCCAAGCACTTCGGCGGCCTCAAGGCGGTCGACAATGTCGACATCGCCGTGCGGCGCGGCGGCGTGCATGCGCTGATCGGGCCGAACGGCTCAGGCAAGACCACCACGCTGAACGTGCTGTCCGGGCTCTACAACGCCACCGCGGGCAAAGTCATGCTCGACGGCACCGACGTCACCACGATGCCGCCGCATCTGCGCGCCGCGGCGGGGCTGGGGCGCACCTTCCAGAACATCCGGCTGTTCCGATCCATGACCGCGCTGGAAAACGTCATCATCGGCGCCGAGCGGCCGGGCAATACGCTGATAGGTAGGGGCGACGAAGCCGCCCTGACGCAGCGGGCGATGGCGGCATTGGCTTTCGTCGGGCTCGGGCCGCGCGCCAATGAACTGATCTCCAGCTTCTCCTATGGCCACCAGCGGCTGATCGAGATTGCCCGCGCACTCGCCGCCAATCCGACGCTGCTGCTGCTGGATGAGCCCGCCGCCGGCCTGAACTCCAGCGAGAAGCTCGAACTGCACGAACTGCTGAAACGCATCGCGGCGCAGGGCCTGACCATCCTGATCATCGATCACGACATGACGCTGGTGTCGGAAGCCGCCCAGCACATTACCGTGCTCAACTTCGGACGCCGCATCGCGGACGGCGAATCGATGGCGGTGCTGCGGCATCCCGACGTCGTCTCCGCCTATCTGGGTACAGACTGATGGCGCTGCTGGAAATCAACGACCTCCACGTGCGCTACGGCGAGATCGTGGCATTGCGTGGTGTCTCCTTCGCGGTCGAGGAAGGGCAGGTGGTGACGCTGCTCGGCGCCAACGGTGCAGGCAAGTCCACCACGCTGCGTGCGATCTCCGGCCTCGCCAAGCCGGCGTCGGGCGATATTCTGTTCGACGGGAAATCCATCGCAGGCCTCGGGCCGGAGGCGATCGTGCGGATGGGCATCAGCCATGTGCCGGAGGGCAGGCGGGTGTTTCCCGGATTGACCGTCAAGGAGAACATCATGCTCGGCGGCTCCAACCGCCGTGCCTCCAAGGCGGAGCTATCGAAAGAAGCCGATGCGATGTTCGACCTGTTTCCGGACATCCGGAAATTCTCGAATGCGCTGGGCTGGACGCTGTCGGGCGGCCAGCTACAGATGGTCGCAGTGGCAAGGGGCCTGATGGCCAAGCCGCGGCTGCTGCTGCTCGACGAGCCGTCGCTGGGGCTGGCGCCGGTGATCGTGCAGGCGGTGTTTCGCATCATCTCGGAAATCCGGCGCCACACCACCGTCTTGCTTGTGGAGCAAAACGCGCGCATGGGACTATCCGTTGCCGACCAAGGCTACGTGCTGGAAACCGGCCGCATCGTGCTGGGCGGCAAGCCTGACGAGCTGTGGGGCAACGAAGCCATCGCGGCCGCCTATCTCGGCGGCCACGCCAAGCCACTCGCAACCAACGTATAAGGGCGAATGTCCAACCATGGTTACACTGCAGGTCAACAAGCTCATCGACTTTGTCGCCGACGTATTCGTGCATGCCGACTCCTCCCCCGAAGAAGCCAGGCGTATCGCGACCTACCTCACCACCGCCAACCTCACCGGACATGACAGCCACGGCGTGATCCGCGTGCCGGTCTATGTGCGCTGGCGCAACAGCGGCATGATCATTCCGAACCAGACCATCGAAGTCCCCGTCGATACGCCGTCATTGGCGGTGGTCGATGGCCGCTTCGGCTATGGCCAGACGGTCGGTCCGCAGGCGGTGAAAATCGGCATCGAGAAGTGCAAGGCGACGGGTTTGGCGGCCGTTTCGACGCGCAATTCCGGGCATATCGGCCGGATCGGCGACTGGGCCGAGATGGCGGCCGCCGAAGGCTTGATCTCGATCCACTTCGTCAACGCTGCCGGTTCCGTGCTGGTCGCGCCCTATGGCGGCGTCGAGCGCAGGCTTTCCACCGCGCCGTATTGCGTCGGCATTCCGCGCCCGGGGCTGCCGCCGGTGGTGCTGGATTTCGCGACCTCGATCGTCGCCGAAGGCAAGGTGCTGGTCGCCAGTCGCGGCGGCAAGAAGCTGCCGGAGGGCGCGCTGATCGATCTCGACGGCACGCTGAGCGAAGACCCCGCGGTATTGTACGGCCCGCATGAAGCCAATGGACCGCGCGATCATTCCAAGGGCAGTGGCGCGATCCGTGCTTTCGGCGAGCACAAGGGCTCCGGCCTGGCCCTGATGTGCGAACTGCTTGGCGGCGCGCTGACCGGCAACGGCGCCACCAAGCCGAACAGGCCCTTCGCTAACGGCATGTTCGCGATCTATGTCGATCCCAAGCGCATCGATCCCGCGAACTTCTTCGACGGCGAGGTGACGCGCTACATCGACTACTTCAAGGACACCAAGCCGGCCGCCGGCGTCGATTCCGTGCTGATCCCCGGCGACAAGGAAGCGATGACCCGCGCCGATCGGACGAAAAACGGTGTGCCGCTGCCGGACGAAACCTGGAGCGCCATCGTGCAGACCGCGCGCGAAGTCGGCGTGAGCGAGGCGGCGATCACGAAGGCGACTGCATGACGGCGTCGCCGCGGGGAATCCTCATCCTGAGGGGGCGCCACTTGGCGCCGTCTCGAAGGATGGGCCACATCAATCATGGTTCGAGACGGCGCATCGACAGTGCAACAGCACTGTCGATGCGCCTCCTCACCATGAGAGCGTAGATTGCTAACTGGAAAAAAGGACCATCAAAATGGCAAATCGAGTCAAGGAAATCTGGGCGTCGGGCAAGGTCGTCGTCAATGCGTGGCTGGCGATACCCTCCGGCTTCTCCGCCGAGGTGATGGCGCAATGCGGCTTCGACAGCGTGACCGTCGATATCCAGCACGGCGTGCAGGACTATCAATCGATGGTGACCTGCTTTCAGGCGATGAGCGGTCAGCCGGTGACGCCGATGGTCCGCGTGCCGTGGAACGAGCCCGGCATCATCGGCAAGGTGCTCGACGGCGGCGCGTATGGCGTGATCTGCCCGATGGTGAATACCAAGGAAGAAGCCCAGAACTTCGTGCAATACGCCAAGTACCCGCCGCTCGGCACGCGTAGCAACGGTCCGATCCGCTCGGGGCTTTACGGCGCCGCCGGCGACTACCAGACCACGGCCAATGACGAGACCCTGTGCATTCCGATGCTGGAGACGCGCACCGCGGTCGAGAACATGGAATCGATCCTCGACGTTGAAGGCATCGCCGGCGTCTACGTCGGCCCGTCCGATCTCGGCTTCTCTTACGGCCTGGTGCCGAAGCTCGACCGCGAGGAGCCGGAGATCATGAAGATCTACGAGAAGCTGATCAAGGAATGCGGCACCCGCGGCATCTATCCCGGCATTCACTGCTCCGGCCCCGCCGGCGCCAAGCGCGCTATCGATATGGGCTTCAAGCTGGTGACCCTGCTCAACGACAGCGGATGCCTCGCGATCGCCGCGAAAAGCTGGGTCGCCGAGACCCGCAGCGGATCAGGCGGCAAGGCGTAACTCACTGTCGTTCCGGGGCGCGAGAGCGAAGCTCGAGCGAACCCGGAACCTCGACATGAGACGATGAACAATTCGAGATTCCGGGTTCGCGACCGCCTCGCGGCGTTCGCGCCCCGGAATGACAAGCTGCGCGACGCACTTGTCCGAAGAGACAGGGCGAATATCGGGAGGACGACATGCGAAACAGATCGCTTCCACTCAACCGACGCCAGTTCATCGCTGCAGGCGCCGGCGCCGCAGCGCTGCTCAGCGCGCCCGCACTCGTCAGAGCCAGCACATGGCCCAACAAACCGATCAGGATGCTGGCAGGCTCCGCGGCGGGCGGCCAGACCGATCAGTTCGCGCGTGTTTACGGCGAATATCTGTCGCGTGAACTTGGACAGACGGTGGTGGTCGAGAACAAGGCCGGTGCCGGTGGCGCGGTGGCGGCGACGGAGCTGAAGCGCGCCGATCCCGACGGCCACACCTTGATGATCTGCAACACCACGGCCTACATGCTCAATCCGGTGCTCATCAAGGACATCAAGTATAATGTCCCGCAGGACTTCGCCTGGATCGCAGTCATGCCGGGCGGCAGTCTGCCGTTCGTGGTGAACGAGAAGGTCGGCGCGAAAACGCTGCAGGACTTCATCGACTATGCGCGCAAGACCGAGAAGGTGAATGTCGGCACCTACGCCGCCGGTTCCTTCGCGCATATGGTTATTGTCGAGCTTAACAAGCAGTACGGCCTGAAGATGGAAGCGGTGCATTATCGTGGCGAGGCGCCGATGTGGACCGATCTCGCCGGCGGATCCATCGATGCCGGCATCGGCAGTTACGCCGCAGCGCTGCCTATGCTGCAGACCGGCAAAGCCCGCGCCGTCGCGGTGTCGCGCCGCCGCATCGACGCACTTCCCGACGTCGCAACCTTCCGTGAACAGGGTGCTACCTCGCGCGCGCACAGCCTGTTGACCTTTCAGGGATGCGTGGCCCCGGCGAAGACTCCGCCGGAGATCGTCGCGAAACTCTCCGCGCTCTGTGTCGCTGCCGGCAAGAGCGATCGCGTGCGTGAGTTGCTGAAGAGCCAGGGCATCGATGAAGGGCCGATGACGCAGGAAGCCAGTCAGGCGTTCTACAAGGAAGAGGCGCCGGTCTGGGCCGAGCTTGCAGCGAGCCTGGGACCGCAGGCGCAATAATGCTCTGTCGTCCCGGGGCAAGCGCAGCGCAAGCTGCAAGCGAACCCCAGCCGCTCCAGTTGGAGCGGCGAATGACAACAGCTACTATCAAAGCAAACCCAAATGCTACTCAGGAATCCCGCACCCATGAAGTTCGATGACGTGATCCTCGGTCGCCGGAGCATCCGCGGCTACAAGCCCGATCCGGTCCCCAAAGCGCTGATCGAGGAAATCATCGCTCTGGCGATGCGCGCACCGTCGTCGATGAACACCCAGCCTTGGAATTTCTACGTCCTTACCGGCGAACCGCTAAACCGGATTCGCGCCGGCAACACCGAACGCATGGTTGCCGGCGTGCCGCAGTCGCGCGAGTTTCGCACCGGGCAGGCCTTTGCCGGCCCGCACCGCGACAGGCAGGTCGGCGTCGCCAAGCAGTTGTTCTCCGCGATGGGCATCGCGCGCGACGACAAGGACATGCGCCAGGACTGGGTGCTGCGCGGCTTTCGCCAGTTCGACGCGCCGGTCTGCGTGATCGTGACCTACGACCGCGTGCTGGACGGCAGCGACGACACGCCGTTCGATTGCGGCGCGGTGGCGACCGCGCTGGTCAATGCCGCCTGGTCGCGCGGGCTGGGTGCGGTGATCAACAGCCAGGGCATCATGCAGTCGCCGGTGGTGCGCGAGCACGCGGGGATCGCCGACGATCAGGTCATCATGAAAAGTATCGCGCTGGGCTGGCCGGACGAAAGCTTCCCGGCCAATGCGGTGGTGTCCGAACGAAAGTCGGTCGAGGAAGCCACGGTGTTCGTCGGGTTCGGGGATTAGCCGCTCGCAGCGAATGTAATCCGCATGAGCGAAGCGACATGCGGGTCCTGACCCGGATGCCCCGCATGTCGCTACGCTCATGCGGGCTACTCGCTGTTCCTCGAGGATGAACCTCCGCTTGTGTTCTGGACCGAATGGTCTATATTTAAACCATGAGCACACCAGCCCCCTTGCGCCGTGGTCGCCCGCGGAGTTTCGACGAGGAAGCCGCCGTCGAACGCGCAATGGGCGTGTTCTGGTCGCGCGGCTATCACGCCACGGCGCTTCCGGACCTTCTTGTGGCGACGAAGCTGTCCCGTGGCAGCCTGTATGCGGCTTTCGGTGACAAGCACTCGCTGTTCTTGCGTGCGCTTGATCGCTATATCGTCGATGCGCTGACACGGATGGATGTGGAGCTGGCCCCTCGCCGAGAGCCCGTAGACGGCCTGCGGGCCTACCTTGCCGGCTACGTTGACCGCACGAGCGGCGCCAGGGGGCGGCGCGGATGCCTGCTGGTGGCCACAACCATGGAACTGGCCGGCCGTGATGCTGAAGTCGATCGTCGCATCGCGGGCTTTTTCAACGCCATGGAAACCCGGGTCGCCGATGTACTTGTTCGTGCGAAGGCGGCAGGCCAGTTGGCTCACGGTGTCGAGCCCTCAAGCGCCGCCCGGATTCTCGTCTGTTTTGTTGAGGGGCTGCGGGTGGTCGGCAAGACGGCGCCGACACGCAACACATCGCAAGCCACCGTTGACGCGCTTCTCGACCGCTTCATCACCTGAACAACCAACGACGCCTCCGCGTTCGGCGCGTCTAAATTTGGACCAATTGGTCTAGAAATGGAGGAGTATCTTGTCTCCTGTCCAGATCGTCTGCGCGGTGCTCCTTCCCTTGCTCTGGGGTTATCAGTTCGTGGCCATCAAGGTGGGCCTGACGGAGTTTCCGCCACTCTTCTTCCTCGCACTGCGCTTCGTGTTCATCGCGCTGCTGCTCGTTCCGTTCGTCAAACGGCCGACGCGTCAACAGTTGGGTCCTGTCGCAGCGATTTCGGTTTTCCTGGGTGGACTGAACTTCGGGCTGTTCTACGTCGGCCTTGGGCTCGGCACGGGAAGCATGTCGGCCGTTGCCTATCAGCTCGCCACTCCATTCGCCGTGCTGCTGGCGTGGCCGCTGCTCGGGGAGAGGCCGACGCTCATGACGTCCGCAGGGGTGGTGCTTGCCTTCGGCGGCGTCGTTGTTCTGGCGGCGGGGCCCGGCCTGTCGACAGACGTACTTCCGCTGCTGCTTGTGGTCGGAGCCGCTTTTGCATTCGCGGTGTCCAACGTCCTGACGAAACGCTATGGCCCGTTTGACCCATTGATGTTGATGGCATGGTCGTCGGCATTCACAGTGCCGCAGGTCCTGTTGATGTCGTTGTTCCTTGAACATGGACAGCTGGCCAGCGTTGTCACGGCGGACGCGCACGGTTGGATCGCCCTTGCCTACACCGTTTTCATCGGAGGAATCGTCGGGTTTGGTCTGTGGTTCTGGCTGATAGCCCGTTGCTCGATGAACCGCGTCGCTCCTTTCGGCCTGCTGCTTCCGGTCTTCGCCTTGATGTCGAGCGTGCTGTTTCTTGGCGAGCGAATGACTCCAAAGTTGATCGCAGGTGGGCTGCTCGCGGTCGCCGGTGTCGCCGTTACACAGATAGGACCCCGCGCTAGAGCCATCCCAACCTGAGAGAAAATGTAGCAGGCGTCACCCGCGTGAGCGAAGCGAGATGCGGGCTACGGACTGAACCGGATCCGCGCCGGCGGTGCGGTGATCAACAGCCAGGGCATCATGCAGTCGCCGGTGGTGCGCGAGCACGCCGGCATCGCCAACGATCAGGTCACCATGAAGAGCATCGCGCTGGGATGGCCCGGCGAAAGCTTCCCGGCCAATGCAGTGGTGTCGGAGCGAAAGTCCGTCGAGGAGGCCACCGTGTTCGTCGGGTTCGGGGATTGACTGAAGGCGCGGTCCGGCCGGGTGCAACAGGCGACACGACAGAGGACGTGCCCGGCGGCACGACCATGGCGGGGCGTCAGCGGCAGGCGGCATATCCGAAGCGTCGCACCATCTCGTCGCCTGGAATGGTGTGAAATTCGAACGTTTCCATGTAGTGATTGCTGGTCAAGTACTTCCGCAGCGCGGGTTTGTAAGTATTGAGCATCTGCCCGGTATAATAGGGGTCGATTCCTCGTCGCGGGCTGCCGCCGGCGTGGAACGCGAGGCCGGCGTTCGGCGCGATACAGACATTTCGGACGGCCAGAAACATCGTGCAGGCGGATGGGCAGTGCGTATCAATGCGGAGTCGTTCGCCCGAAGCGTTGTACTGACGCACCGCGGCCTGAAACTGCTTGAACGCCTCGGCGCTCGGCGCGCCGTGCCCCATCCCGATGCCGGAAAGTGAAACGTCCGCAAAGGCGGGCCCCGCTGCAATCCCGCCAAACGCAGCCATAACAGCAAAAGCGCCCAGCGCCTGCAATCTTCCTCGCTGCATCGGCATGATCCTCCGTCAAACTGAGTGATAGGTCCCTTCATGTCATAGTATTCTCGCTAGTAGTTGATTGGTCAACCCGAGAGGAATGCCATGATGAAGCTCCGCGATGGTCGTCCCGCTGCGGCTGCCTGTGTAGAGTCGTCGATCGTGCTGAAGCCTGTCGCTCAATTATGTCTTCTGGATCTGCACTGTCCGTGCTCGACTTCTCCTGCGACTCGCCTTGCCCTGCATGGGTGCGTTAATTGACTGCCCGATCGAAGGGATGGCCCTGGTGCAATTGCCTCCTATACCAACGCTGGAAACCAGGCGGCTCATCCTCCGGCCGTTAGAGGAGCGGGATGCGTCCGCCATCCAGCAGCTTTTCCCGCAATGGCAGATTGTGCGCTGGCTGACGGCTTCCGTCCCTTGGCCTTACCCTTCCGACGGCGCGACCAGGAACATGGGCGAGACGCTGGAACAGCTCAGGCGGGGCGAGAAGTATTTTTGGGCGATCACGTTGAAAGGCTCTGATGAGTTGCGCGGCAGAATCGATCTGTGGCCCTTCGATGGCCAGACCCGCGACATGCGCGGCTTCTGGCTCGATCCGAAGCTGCAAGGTCTAGGTCTGATGACGGAAGCCGCCAACGCGGTGACAGCCTACGCCTTCGAAGAACTGAAGTGGCCGTTCCTGTACCTGACGAACGCCGCCGCAAACCGCGCGTCTGCCCGGGTGAAGGAAAAGCAGGGCGCCGTTGAAATCGCACGCGAACCGTTCTCGTATGTCTCCGGGGACGGCAGCCGGCAAATCTGGCTGCTCACCCATGAGGCCTGGCTCACGCGCAAAGCCGCTGACGAATGACACATCGGCTGGAATAATCAGGCACGGTCGACAGCCCCCGGAAGGCCATCCATGATTGTTGCGTCGTTGCCGGCGTTGGAGCCGGATTTGTCTTTTGTATACCTGCCGCATTCGGAGCAGGCCTTCGAGTTCACCTTTGCGGCCAAGAAAGAAGCGCTTGGACCGCACATCCGCTCCCGCTGGGCCTGGGAAGAAAACTATCAACGCGATGTCCATCGCGCTCGGTTCTCCGAAAAAGTCTTCTTCTCCATCTTGCAGGACGGCGTACCCATCGGCACGCTCTCGTGGATGATTTTCGCCGATCACGCGCGCTTTGGAGAGTTTTATTTGCTGAATGCCTATCAGCAAAAGGGGATTGGAACGCGCGTGCTGAAACATATCGTGGAACAGGCCGACAGGCATCGCCTTGGGATTCGTCTCGAATATCTGAAATGGAATCCCGTGGGGCGTCTTTACCTCAGGCATGACTTTCGCCCGACGCAGGAGACTGAGAACCACGTATTTCTGGAGCGTGCCGCTAGATAGAAGTCGTCGCCCGCATGAGCGAAGCGACATGCGGGCTACGGCTACGGACGCGACTCCTTGACAATATCCCTAACAGGACTATTATCCAGTCTGTCCCGCTCCACTGGGAGGGGCGGCTCGCGATCGTCACGATACGCGGGGCGGGATGCGGTGACGCGGCAGCGTCAGGCGCGGAAGTTGGTGGCTGGGCGGTACTTCGTACAGAGGGCCGTGAACCATCGACCGAAGCGCTGACGACGAGGCTGTCGCGCCGGCCCAAGTCGTGTGGTTTCTCGATGCCAAACGGGGCATCGCGGATCGGAGAGTTCGCACCGCCAACCGGCCTGCGAAACACATCCTCAGATCCGGGCATCGACCAATCCGCCGGAAAGAGCACGAAGCAAGCCGGAAGCTCATCGTGTGCGGAACGCCGGGTGAAACCGGTTGCTCCGGAAGGCCTTCGCGCACTTGTTTTGCCGACTACGGCATCGCGCGCAGGCAAAGGGGGGCATCGGGCACCCGGCGTTCCGCGCGCCCTCTCAAGAGAGGGCAGGGAATGCAGCAAGCTACGGCGCCCCCGCGCCGCCAACAACAGGGGCGATCCCGCATGTCTGCTGCATGAGAAAGCAGGGGTGACGCCGTCGCGGGATATCCGCTAGACTCATTCCAAATGGCGGTTCAGCCACATAAAATCTCACGAGGAAACGTTCATGGCCGCATCCCCCGTTATTCGCCTGCATGCCGACGACGCCGTGCTGATCGCGCGCGCCAGCCTGCTGCCCGGCGTCGAGGTCACTGCGGGCGTGGTGACGTCGGAGCGTATTCCGGCCGGCCACAAGGTCGCGATCCGGCCGATCGCGGTGGGCGAGGAAGTCCGCCGCTACGGCCAGATCATCGGCTTCGCGACGCAGCCGATCGCGCCCGGCCAGCATGTCCATACGCAAAACTTGGGCATGGGCGAATTCTCGCGCGACTACGCCTACGGCGTCGACGTCAAGCCGACGCCTAACTTCGACCTGCCGGCGTCGTTCATGGGCATCCGCCGCGACGACGGCCGCGTTGCCACGCGAAACTATATCGGCATTCTCACGAGCGTGAACTGCAGCGCCCATGTCGCCAGCATGGTCGCCGACGTGTTCAAGAAGAACCCGTTCACCGGCCACAATCCGCTGGCGGATTTTCCCAATGTCGATGGCGTCGTGGCGCTGACCCACAAGACCGGCTGCGGCATGACCCAGGACGAGCCGCTGAAGTTGCTGCGCCGTACGCTCGGCGGCTATGCGCGCCACGTGAACTTTTCGCATGTGGTGGTGCTGGGCCTCGGCTGCGAGGTCAACCAGATCGGCGGCTTGATGCAGGAGCAGAAGCTTGCCGGCCGGCTGCGCGAGATGCAGATCCAGGAGATTGGCGGGACCCGCAAGACCACCGAGGCGGGCGTCGCCTTCGTGCGCGAGGTGCTCGCC
>NZ_JAQGJT010000098.1 GCF_028290495.1 Tardiphaga sp. | reverse complement strand
CTTCGGCCGCGGAATCTCGCCATGGCTTGTGCGCGACGCCGCCGAGCGCGAACCTCGCTTGGCGAATGGTGCGGCCATCCATCTCAAGTCCGACCGCGACCGACACCAGCGCGAAGGCGTAAGAGAGACGGTCGCGGATCTTGAGATAAGTGTAGTTCCTGGTGAAGCCTTGCGCGGGCAATTCGATCGCGGTGATGATTTCATCGCGGCCCAGATTGGTGTCGCGCTGCGGGGTGTCGCCGGGGAGCCGGTGGAAGTCCGCAATAGCAATCGCGCGTTCTCCGTTGGGCCCCACAACATGAACCGTCGCTTCCAGGGCCGCCAGCGCCACGCACATGTCGGATGGGTGCGTGGCGATGCAGGCCTCGCTCGTGCCGAGGATCGCATGCCCCCGGTTAATGCCATGGATGGCGGAGCAGCCGCTGCCCGGTTCGCGCTTGTTGCACGGCGTCACTGTATCATAGAAGTAAGCGCAGCGCGTCCGCTGCAGCAAGTTGCCTCCGGTCGAGGCCATATTGCGCAACTGCGCAGAGGCTCCCGCCAGGATCGCGCTGGAGAGCACCGGATAGCGTTGCTCGATGAGCGGGTGATAGGCGAGGTCGGAATTCGGAACCATCGCGCCGATGCGCAGGCCACCGTCGGCGGTTTGCTCGACTGTCTTGAGCGGAAGCTTGGAAATATCGATCAGCCGGGTAGGGCGCTCGACATCCTCTTTCATCAGGTCGAGCAGGTTGGTGCCGCCCGCGATAAATTTGGCGGCCGGGTCGGCGCCGATCTGCCGCACCGCGTCGGCAACGTCGCTTGCGCGCGAATACTGGAAATTGATCATGACTTACCCCTCATCACGGTCATTGCCTGCTTGATCGCCGCAACAATGTTGGGATAGGCCGCACAGCGGCAGAGGTTGCCGCTCATCAGCTCGCGGAGTTCGTCATCGGTCTTCGCCTTGCCTTCGGCGATCAGCCCTGCCGCCGAGCAAATCTGTCCCGGTGTGCAATAGCCGCACTGGAAGGCGTCGTGGTCGATGAAGGCCTGTTGTAGCGGATGCAGGGCATCGCGGGTCGCAAGGCCTTCGATTGTGGTCACTTCGGCGCCGTCCTTCATGACCACCAGCGTCAGGCATGAATTGACGCGGCGACCATCAACCAGCACGGTGCATGCGCCGCACTGGCCGTGATCGCAGCCCTTTTTCGTGCCGGTTAGGTCGAGATGGTCACGCAGCGCGTCAAGCAAAGTCGTCCAGGGCGCGACTATGAATTGCCTTTCCGTGCCGTTGACGAGCAATGCTACCGAAATTTTGTTCGGGACCTGCGCTTCCGGATTTTTTTGCGCCATCTGCTTCCCCCGCACGTCGAAGAGAGCCACGCACCACCCCCGCTACAAGGTGATAGCCCAAGTTCTTGGCTTGACTCACAATGCAGGGGCCCGGCGTTTGGTTCCGGTCACTTCCGGGCCAGATGCAGACGTTTTTTGACGCCAGTTATCCGGGCCACGCATGCACAATGACGAATAAAGCCGGTGATCGACGCGACTTGCCGGCAGGGCATGGTGGACCTCACAAGCTATCCGCCCGGTAGATTTATGGGTTCACGGCCTAGCTCAACGCCGCGGCGACACCGAGCAGGAATCCGATCTCGAACAATTGCTCGGTCGCGCCGAGCACGTCGCCGGTGTAGCCGCCGAGCGCGCGGCGCGTCCAGCGCGTGACCATGACGGCGAGCACTGTGCCGCAGATCAGGCCAGTGAGGACGGCGGTGAGCGAGATTAGCGCCAGCGGCAGCGCCGCCAGCAGCACCACGACCAGCGCAAAGGTCTGTTCGCCCGAACGCACCTTCGACTCGACGTAGCTGACCTTCATCGTCGCGGTGTCGCCGGCATGATTCATCCGGTTGATCACGAACATCCCGGTGACGCGGGCCGCCGCATGCGCCGCGATCAGCGCCGCCGGGCCGGCCCACATCGGCAGGTCGGCAATCGCCGCGACCCGCAAGGCGACGCCGAGCCCGAGCGCCACTGCGCCGTAGGTGCCTATCCGGCTGTCCTTCATGATCGCCAGGCGCTTCTCGATCGTGTACCCGCCGAGCGAGTCCGCGGTGTCGGCAAGGCCGTCTTCATGGAATGCGCCGGTGATCGCGACGCTGGCGATGACCGCGAGCAAGGCCGCGATCACCGGGCTCCAGAACTCATTGGCGATGAGCAGCACGATCGCGGAGACGAGGCCGATGCCGGCGCCGACCAGCGGGAAATACTTCATCGCCCGCGACATCCAGTCCGGCGCAAACGGGTCGACCGAATCCGGCATCGGCACGATGGTGAGGAAGCGCACGGAGTTGATGAGATCGGCGGGAATGCGCATCAGACGTTTCCTGCCAGCACGTCGCTGAGATCCGCGACGTCGGTCATCAGACGCGCCGCGGCGCGGACCAGCGGCACCGCCAGCAGCGCGCCGGTGCCTTCGCCCAGCCGCAGCCCGAGATCGAGCAGCGGCTTTGCCTGCAGCGCCGCCAGCACGATGTCGTGGCCACGTTCGGCGGACCGATGTGCGAACACGCAATAGCCGTGCGCGGCCGGGCACAGCCGGATCGCCAGCAGCGCCGCGGCGGTCGAGATGAAGCCGTCCACGATCACCGGCCGGCGTTGCGACGCCGCGCCGAGGATCGCGCCGGCCATCATCGCGATCTCCAGCCCGCCGAATTCGCTGAGCACATCGAGCGGCGCGGTGGCGTCGCTGCGCGCGGCGGCTTTTGCGATGGCCGCGCGTTTGCGGGCCATGCCGGCGTCGTCCTGCCCGGCGCCGACGCCGATGCAGTCATTGAGCGGCGCGGGTGCGAGACGATGTACCAGCAGCGCGGAGGAGGCGGTGTTGCCGATCCCCATCTCGCCGAGCGCGATGATATCGGCGCCGTTCTTGACCTCGCCGATCGCGATCCGGCAGCCTCGCGTGAGCGCGTCCGCGGCCTGTTGCGGTGTCATCGCCGGCTCATGCGCGGCATTTGCGGTGCCCATGCGAATCTTGGCGTCGATCAGGCGCGGATGATTGGGCAACTCGGCGGCGACGCCGGCGTCGATGACGCGGATCTCGACCTGGCTTACCGCGGCGAAGGCGTTGGCCGTGGCGCGGCCGGATAGGTAGGTCATCACCATCCCGACGGTTACGGCTGCCGGATATTGCGAGACGCCTTCCTCGACCAGCCCGTGATCACCGGCGAACACCAGCAGCACCGCATTGTCGCCGCGCGGTTCTCCGGGATGCCGGATCATGCCGAGTTGCAGCGCGAGGTCCTCGATGCGCCCCAGCGAACCCGGCGGTTTGGCCTTGCCGTCGATCCGCGCGCGCACGCCGGCCTGGGTGGCGGGATCGAGCGCGGCGATTTCAGGTGGCTGCCACAGAGGCTGGGAGTTCGCGGTCATTGGATTCCTTTCGCGGGGGCCTAACTGACGCAAGACCGGCGTGCAGGTCAACCAAGGTTGACCCCGAAGACCCCGGCCGTTAGCCTTGCCGGCAATGGTTATTTCGCGCGACTACAATTTCTTTTTCGGCGACCTGCAGAGCGAATCCGGCAGCGCGTCAGCATGAGCGCGCTCGTCACCACGCTGGTGCTCGGCGGCGCGCGCTCCGGCAAATCGTCCTTCGCGGAAGGGCTGATCCACGACAGCAATTTCACGCGCGTTTATCTCGCCACCGCCACGCCCGGCGATGACGAGATGGCGGCGCGCATTGCGCATCACCGCAAGCAGCGCGGCGACGGCTGGATCACCGTCGAGGAGCCGCTGGCGCTGGTCGATGCGCTGACCCGCGAAGCGACGCGCGGCCGCGCCGTGCTGGTGGATTGCCTGACGCTGTGGCTGTCGAACGTGATGCTCGCCGATCGCGACCCGGAGATCGAAGTGCGCCGGCTGACGCGGTTTCTCGGCGTGGCGCGATATCCGATCGTGTTCGTCTCCAACGAAGTCGGCATGGGGCTGGTGCCGGAAACGCCGCTTGGACGCGCCTTTCGCGATGCGCAGGGCCGGCTCAACCAGATCGTCGCGGCCGCCGTGCCCGATGTCGTGTTCATCGCCGCCGGCCTGCCGCTCTGGCTGAAGACCAGCGCGCCGGAATAACCGCACGTCGCGCGGCCGTGCGGCGCCTCACCGCGCGACGCGTTCGAGCTCCGCCGCCAGCCGGTCGAGCGCTTCCGTGATCATCGGCCCGCCGCAATTGATCAGGCGCTCCTGGATCACCAGCCGCCTGGCCGCCGGATAGAAACGCTCGAGCGCGGGATGCAGCAGGAAGGCGCGGCCTTCGTCTTCCGCAAAGCTGCCGCCTTCCGAGAGCAGCAGGTAGTCCGGCTTCAGGCTGATGATCGCTTCCAGCGAGGCAAAGCCGCCGTCGCGCAGGCCCATGTCTTTCGCCGCGCTGTTCAGCCCGACGGCGGTCAAAAGCGCGCCGGTCAGGCTGTCGCTGCCGGACACCCAGCCGCGCCGCGACAGCGCCAGCACGCGATATTGCTTCTTCGCGGCCACCGCGCGGGCGTGCACGATAGCGATATCCAGTCTGGCGATCTCGGCGCGGGCGCGGTCGGGATGCCCGACGATCTCGCCCATCCGCATGATCTGCGCCTTCACGTCGTCCATCGTGCGCGGCACGTCGAACTCCAGAACGCGCTGGCCCTTGTCCTTCAGGAATTCGCGCGTCGCCCGCTTGGTGAAGCTGCCGGCAACGATGATATCGGGCTGCAGCACCAGCGCGTCTTCGGCTTCGCCGGACAGGATCGGAAATTGCGCGGCCTTTGCGGCGTCCCATGATCGTGCGGCATCGCGCGCATAGGGGCTGAGGCCGAGGATTTGCGCGGGGTCCGCCAGCGTCATCAGCAACTGGTCGGTGCACAGGTTGATCGAGGCGATGCGCGGCAGGTCAGCCGCGGCAGCGGCGTGCGGCGTGGCGATGCCGATCAGGACCGCGACAACCAGCTTCCTGAAGGGCCGGCCCATCGCTCAGACCCCGGCCCAGGGCAGGATGACGGTCTCGCTCTGATAGTCGGCGCGATACGCGGAAATCCGGAACACCTCGGCCATCACCTGATCCGACAGCGCCTGCGCCGGCGTGCCCTGGGCCACGAGACGGCCTTGCGACATCACCAGCACGGTATCGGCGAAGCGCGCGGCGAGCCCGAGATCGTGTGTGACCACAACCACCAGCACGCCGTCATCGGCCGTGTGGCGCAAATTCTTCATCACGTCGAGCTGGTAGCGCGGGTCGAGCGAGGCGGTCGGCTCGTCGGCCAGCACGATCGGCGCTTCCACCGCGAGCACGCGCGCCAGCGCCACGCGGCTACGCTCGCCGCCGGACAGTTCGGTGACGCGCCGGTCTGCAAAACCGTTTACATCCGTCACCAGCATCGCACGCATCACGGCGGTTTCGTCAGTTGGCGACAGCCACGCCGGATCGGTGGCGCCGTGCGGATAGCGGCCGAGCGCCACGATGTCCTTCACCTCCAGCGGCCAGTGCACGACATGGCCCTGCGGCAGATAGCCGAAACGCCTGGCGCGCTCGCGCAGCGACAGGTTTGCGAGATCGTCGCGGCCGACATGGATCGTGCCGGTCGATGGCAGCAATCCGGCCAGCGCGCGCAGCAGCGTGGTCTTGCCGGCGCCGTTGGGGCCGACGAGGGCGACGAGATGCCCGGGCTGCAGCGACAGCGACACGTCGCGCAATATTGCGCGGCCGGACAATGTAACGCCGAGGTTCTCTGCCGTGAGCAGGGCGGTCATGCGACGCCTCCGCCGAGCGCGCGGCGTTCGCGCAGGATCAGATAGAGGAAGAATGGCACGCCGATGATCGAGGTCAGCACACCGACCTTGATGTCGGAGGTCGAGGGAATGATCCGCACCGCGATGTCGGCGGCGAGCAGCAAGGCTGCGCCGGTCAGCGCGCTCGGCACCAGCAGGCGGCCGGGATCATGCCCGATCAGCGGGCGCATCAGATGCGGCGCGACCAGGCCGATGAAGCCGATCGAGCCGGCGACGGCAACCGCGCCGCCGACGCCGAGCGCGACGCCGGTGATGACGAGAAGCCGCAACCGGCCGACATCGACGCCGAGGCTCTGCGCGGTCTCCTCGCCGAGGCTGAGCGCGCGAAAGGCGCTGCGCTGGCTCATCAACAGGATCGCGCCTGCGGCGATGAAGGGCAGCGCCAGCGTGACGTGGCGGAAGCTGCGGTCGTCCAGCGAGCCGAGCAGCCAGAACGCGATCTCCAGCGCGGCATAGGGATTCGGCGACAGGTTCATCACCAATGCGGTCGCAGCGCCTGCGAGACTCGAGATCGCGAGACCGGCGAGGATCAGCAGCAGCAGGCCGGCGCTGCGGCCGGCGATGCCGAGCAGCGCGAAGACCGAAACGAACGCCATCGTGATGGCGGCGACCGGCATTGCCCAGGAGCGCACATCCGCCACGCCCAGCGCGATCATCAGCACCGCGCCGAAGGCGGCGGATTGCGGTGCGCCGAACAAAGACGGCGAAGCCAGCGGATTGCGCAGCAGCCCCTGCAACGCCGCGCCGGACAGGCCGAGGATCGCGCCGATCGCGAGCGCGAGGATGGCGCGCGGCAGCCGGATCTCGCGCACGATGGTCTGCTGCACGTCACCGCCACCACCGAACAGCGCATCGAGCACCGCGAGCGGCGACAGCCGCACCGGGCCGGTGCCGAGCGAGCCCAGCGCCAGCAGCACGACGAGGGCGCAAAGCAGAGCGGTGACGAGAGTGCGGCGTTGCGATGGAATGGAGGTCACCATGTCGCGTTGAACCCGGCAAAAGCGGAAGGCCGGTGGCGCTGAACTCAGCACCTGCCGCGGCGTCAGCTTGGTCGCGGCGACGGCCCACAGGAAGCACAGCGCCGGGCGCCGTGCAACACCATCAATCGCGAGCCGGGTCGGTCAGACCGGCGGCCAGCTGCGCAATGTCATGTCGGCGATGCCGCGCAACTGCGCGCGACTGGCGCCGCCGGCGGCCTGCACCGCCATGCCTTGCAGCATCGCCGAAATGTAGCGCGCCAGATCGGCGGCGTCGGCGCCATCAGGCAGATCGCCTTCGGCCAGAGCGCGCTGGAAACGCGTCCGCAGATCGCTCTCGCCCTGGGCGCGCCGCGCCGCCAGTTCCTGCTTGATGCTCTCGGCGGTGTCGCTGCAACTCAGCGCGCCCTGCACGGCGAGGCAGCCCGGCGTGCCGGGATTGGTCAGGGCGTCGGCGGCCTCGTAGAGCATATGCGAGACCACCTCGCGGGACGTCGGCTTCTGCAGCGCTTCCTGGAAATAGCGGCCGGGGCCATCGACGTAGCGGTCGAGCGCCTTGCGGAACAATTCTTCCTTGTTGCCGAAGGCGGCATACAGGCTTGGCTTGGTGATGCCCATCGCCTCGGTCAGGTCGGTCATCGACGCGCCCTCGTAGCCCTTGCGCCAGAAGATCTGCAGCGCGCGGTCGAGCGCCTCATCGCAACTGAATTCACGCGGGCGGCCCATGATGGCCATAACGAGCTCCTCCCGAAGGGTTGTGGGGAATTTCGTACCCTTCGTTAGATAAGTCCCTTGACAGTGGAAGTCGATAGCCCATTTATACCGAGCGTTACGGAAGTGTGCGACGCAGCAAAGCGGCCGCACCTACCTGAATACCGGGAGCTCACTACGGGTGCCCGAACGACGAATGGGGTTTGCTATGATCAACAATCTTGCCCGGAAAATCCTGATGGGCACTGCCGTCGCCCTTGTCGCCGTGACCATTGGCGGTGGCGCGGCGCTGCTGAACCTGTCGAGCTACGCGGCGCAGGCGGAGGCCACCCCGGCCGCGCCGCCCGCCGTTCAGGCTTCCGTGGCGGTCGTCGCCGCCCGCGCCACCGCGTCGTCGGACGAGTTTTCCGGGCGGCTCGAGGCCGTGGAGCGTGTCGAGATCCGCTCCCGCGTCGCAGGCGCCATCCAGGAAATTCACTTTCGCGAGGGCGCACTCGTCAAGAAGGACGACCTGCTGGTTCTGATCGATCCCGCGCTCTATGCCGCCGATGTGGCGCGCGCCGACGGGCAGGTCGCCGCCGCCCGGGCCCGGCTGGTGCTGACCAAAAACGAATTCGACCGCGGCCAGCAGCTCAACGATTCGCGCTGGATTTCGCAGAAGGATCTCGACAGCCGCATCAACGGCTTTCGCGAGGCCGAAGCCAACCTGAAGGCCGCAGAGGCCGCATTGCAGACCGCGCAGCTCAATCTCGGCTACACCGAAGTGCGCGCCCCGGTCGCGGGCCGTGTCGGCAAGATCGAATACACCGTCGGCAATCTGATCGCCGCGGGTCCCGGCGCGCCGGTGCTGACCACGCTGGTGTCGATCAATCCGATCTATGCCAGCTTTAATGCCGACGAGCAGGTCGTGACCCGCGCGCTGAAGACGCTGGCGGACGAGAAGACCCCGGCCGATATCGACCGCATTCCGGTCCACATGATCACCAGCGCGGACAGTGCGCCGGCCAAGGGCCACATGCAGTTCATTGATAACCAGGTCGATGCCCGGAGCGGCACGGTGCGGGTGCGCGCGGTGTTCGACAACGCCGAAGGCCTGCTGATGCCGGGCCAGTTCGCACGCCTCTCGATGGGCCAGCCGAAGCCCGAGCAGACGCTTCTGATCAGCGAACGCGCGGTCGGCACCGACCAGAACAAGAAGTACGTGATGGTGGTCGACGACAAGGACAGAGCGGAATACCGCGAGGTCTCGCTCGGCGCCTCCGTCGAGGGCCAGCGCGTCGTGCTCGGCGGGTTGAAGGCTGGCGAACGCATCGTCGTCAACGGCCTGCATCGCGTCCGGCCCGGCGTGCAGATCAAGCCGGAGATGGTGGCGATGGACTCGGTGTCCAATACCTCCGGCAAGACAAACGTCGCCAGCGTCAACAACTGACGACAGACCCTGTCCGAAGCCGGGCAGGGCGACCTTCCAACTTTGAATGTACCGAGCGAGGCCGCGCCTGCGACCGCGCGAGGACCGTTGCACCCTGCAGCAAGCTGTTTGACGGATTGACGCCATGAACTTTTCCAGATTTTTCATTGATCGACCGATCTTTGCCGGCGTGCTGTCGACGCTGATCTTTGTCGCCGGTCTGCTGTCGCTGCCGGTGCTGCCGATTTCGGAATATCCCGAAGTGGCGCCGCCGACCGTGGTGGTGCGGGCGACCTATCCCGGCGCCAACCCCAAGGTGATCGCGGAAACCGTGGCGATGCCGATTGAGGAGCAGATCAACGGCGTCGAGGGAATGCTCTATATGAGCAGCCAGGCGACCACCGACGGCCTGATGACGCTCAACGTCACCTTCCGCCTCGGCACCGATCCCGACAAGGCGCAGCAGCTGGTGCAGAATCGCGTCTCGCAGGCCGAGCCGCGGCTGCCGCAGGAAGTCCGCACGCTCGGCATCACCACCATCAAGAGCGCGCCGGATCTGACGATGGTGGTGCATCTGAAGTCCCCCAACGCCCGCTACGACATGACGTATCTGCGCAACTACGCGCTGCTCAACGTCAAGGACCGCCTCGCGCGGATCGAAGGCGTCGGTCAGGTGCAGCTGTTCGGCTCCGGCGACTATTCGATGCGGATCTGGCTCGATCCGCAGAAGCTCGCCGAGCGCAGCCTGTCGCCCGGCGATGTCGTCAAGGAAATCCGCGCCCAGAACGTGCAGGCCGCGGCCGGCGTGGTCGGCGCATCGCCCAGCGAGGCCGGGCTCGATCTGCAGCTCTCGATCAATGCGCAAGGCCGTTTGCAGAGCGAGGAGGAATTCGGCGAGATCATCATCAAGAACGGCGCCAATGGCGAGGTGACGCGGCTGCGCGATGTGGCGCGGATCGAACTCGGCGCCGCCGACTATTCGCTGCGTTCGCTGCTCAACAACGACTCGGCGGTGGCGATCCCGATCTTCCAGTCGCCGGGCTCCAACGCGATCCAGATCTCCGACAACGTCCGCAAGACGATGGCCGACCTGAAGCAGAACATGCCGGACGGCCTGGACTACAGCATCGTCTACGACCCCACCCAGTTCGTCCGCGCCTCGATCGAGGCGGTGATCCACACGTTGCTGGAAGCCGTGGCGCTGGTGGTGCTCGTGGTCATCCTGTTCCTGCAGACCTGGCGGGCGTCGATCATCCCGCTGATCGCGGTGCCGGTCTCGATCATTGGCACCTTCGCCGTGATGCATCTGTTCGGCTTCTCGATCAATGCGCTGACCTTGTTCGGTCTGGTGCTGGCGATCGGCATCGTGGTCGACGACGCCATCGTCGTGGTGGAAAACGTCGAGCGCAACATCGAGCGGGGGTTGGCGCCGAAGGAGGCCGCCTATCAGGCGATGCATGAGGTCACCGGACCGATCATCGCGATCGCGCTGGTGCTGGTCGCGGTGTTCGTGCCGCTGGCTTTCATCACCGGCCTGACCGGGCAGTTCTACAAGCAGTTCGCGCTGACGGTGGCGATCTCCACGGTGATCTCCGCGTTCAATTCGCTGACGCTGTCGCCGGCGCTCGCCGCCTTGCTGCTGAAGGGTCATGACGCGCCGAAGGATATTCTGACGCGCGGCATGGACCGTTTGCTGGGCGGGTTCTTCCAGCGCTTCAACCGCGTCTTTTCCTGGAGCTCGAACGCCTATAGTGGCGGCGTCGGCCGGGTGATCTCGCGCCGCGGCATCGTCATGGTCGCCTATATCGCGCTGATCGGCGTCACCGCCTTGCTGTTCAAGGCGGTGCCGGGCGGCTTCGTGCCCGGCCAGGACAAGCAATATCTGGTCGGCTTCGCGCAGCTGCCGGACGGCGCCACGCTGGACCGTACCGAGGAGGTGATCCGCAAGATGGGCGAGATCGCACTGAAGACGCCCGGCGTCGAGGATGCGATCCAGTTCCCCGGCCTGTCGATCAACGGCTTCACCAATTCCTCGAACTCCGGCATCGTGTTCGTGACGCTGAAGCCGTTCGAGGAGCGCAAGGACAAGGCATTGTCCGGCAATGCGATCGCGATGACCCTGAACGGCAAGTTCGCCGGCATCCAGGACGCCTTCATCGCCATGTTCCCGCCGCCGCCGGTGTCGGGGCTGGGCACCATCGGTGGCTTCAAGTTGCAGATCGAGGATCGCGCCGGCCTCGGCTACGAGGCTTTGTCCGAGGCGACCAAGGCGTTCGTGGCGAAGGCCTCGGCGCAGAAGGAATTGATCGGACTGTTCTCGAGCTACCAGATCAACGTGCCGCAGCTTTATGCCGACATCGACCGCACCAAGGCGCGGCAGCTCAGCGTGCCCGTGACCTCGGTGTTCGAGACGATGCAGATCTATCTCGGCTCGGTCTACGTCAACGACTTCAACAAGTTCGGCCGCACCTATTCGGTGCGCGTGCAGGCGGATGCGAAATACCGCGCGCGCGCCGACGATGTCGGCCTGCTCAAGGCGCGCTCCGACACCGGCGAGATGGTGCCGCTGTCGACGCTGCTGAAGATCAGGGAGAGTGCGGGGCCGGAACGCGCGATGCGCTACAACGGCTTCCTCACCGCCGACCTCAACGGTAATGCCGCGCCGGGTTATTCGACGGGGCAGGCGCAGGATGCGATCAAGCGGGTCGCCGCGGAGACGCTGCCGAAGGGTATCGGCTTCGAATGGACCGAACTGACCTATCAGGAGATCATCGCCGGCAATTCCTCCTTCGTGGTGTTTCCGGTGGCGATGCTGCTGGTGTTCCTGGTGCTGGCTGCGCAGTACGAAAGCCTGACGCTGCCGTTGTCGATCATCATGATCGTGCCGATGGGTCTCCTGGCCGCGATGTTCGGCGTCTGGATCACCAAGGGCGACAACAACGTGTTCACGCAGATCGGCCTGATCGTGCTGGTCGGACTTTCGGCGAAGAACGCGATCCTGATCGTGGAGTTCGCGCGCGAGCTGGAGTTCGGCGGAAGAACGCCGGTGCAAGCGGCGATCGAGGCCAGCCGGCTGCGGCTGCGGCCGATCCTGATGACCTCGCTGGCCTTCATCATGGGCGTGGTGCCGCTGGTGATCTCGACCGGCGCGGGCTCCGAGATGCGCCACGCGATGGGCGTCGCGGTGTTCTCCGGCATGATCGGCGTGACGGCATTCGGCATTTTCTTCACGCCGATGTTCTACGTGCTGCTGCGGGCGTTGGCCGGTAACCGGCCGCTGACGCAGCACGGCGATGCGACGGTCGCTCCCCTGGTGCCCCAGGGCGAACCGACGACGCATCACTGAGGCGTCGGCGCGGCGGCAGCGCCGCGCTGACACGGCGAGGGAACCAAACGGAGGGTGGCGAATTATCAGGCCGTCATCCACGCCGGAGATCGCCATGAAAAAGATTCTGCTCTGCACCGCCGTTCTCGGTCTGGTGATGTCGTCCGCGGCCGCGCAAGCCAAGGGTTGCATCAAGGGCGCAATCGTCGGTGGTATCGCCGGCCATTACGCAGGGCACGGCAAGGTCGGCGTCGTCGCGGGTTGCGTGATCGGTCGCCACGAGGCAAACAAGGCCAGTCGCGAACGCGGCACCCAGCAACAGTCGCACGGGCAGCCGAACGACAACGGGCGCATCTAGTCGGGGCAACGTACCCTCGATGCAATTTGAGCTAAATGCCGGTTCAAAAAAACCTCGGCTTGATCGATGATCAAGCCGGGGTTCTTTTGTCTCGTGCGATAACGGAAATAACCAGTGGTATTGCATCGCGATATTTTTTGGCTGGGCCGGCAATGGGCCGTCACCGGCTACGGCCTCCAGCTGGTCAGCACCAGGCACGGCATGCAATTCGATATCGCCGCCGCGGACATCAGGCATGACGATCTGGATGCGCCGATGCGCGCCGAGCCGTGGTTCGACGCCACCGACTTCGCGCAGGCGCTGACGGTAGCGCGTCGCCGTGCCGAAGAGAGTCCGCTGGCGTTCCAGCCGCCGATGAGCAACGAGCGGTAAGGTCAGCTCACGAATTCGTGCCGCTTGTAGCCCTGCGCATAAAGTAGCGCCGTGAGGTCGCCGTGGTCGATGCGGGCGGCGGCAGCCGTGGCCACCGCGGGCTTGGCGTGGTAGGCGACGCCGAGGCCGGCGCTCTCGATCATCGCCAGATCATTGGCGCCGTCGCCGACGACCAGCGTGTCGATGCCGTCGACGTCGAAGGATTCCCTGAGATCGTTGAGCGTGGCGAGTTTGGCGGCGCGGCCGAGGATCGGCTCGGTGACGAGGCCGGCGAGCTTGCCATCCTCGACCACGAGTTTGTTGGCGCGGTTTTCCTGGAAGCCGATCAGCTCGGCGACCTTGGCCGTGAACAGCGTGAAGCCGCCGGAGACCAGGCACGTATAGGCGCCGTTGGCGCGCATCGTCTGCACCAGTTCGCGCCCGCCGGAGGTCAGCGTGATGCGGCTCGCCAGCACTTCGTCGATGACGCTGACGGGCAGGCCCTTGAGCAAGGCGACGCGCTCGCGCAGCGCCGGTTCGAATTCGATCTCGCCGCGCATCGCGCGTTCGGTGATATCTGCGACATGAGCCTTCAGCCCGGCGAAGTCGGCGAGCTCGTCGATGCACTCCTGGGCGATCATGGTGGAATCCATGTCGGCGAGCAGCAGCTTCTTGCGCCGCGTGGCGCGCGGCTGCACCACGACGTCGATCGGCAGGTCGCCGCGTGCCTTGCGCAAGCGTTCGGCGATCGCCTGGATGTCGTCGGTTGACTCGAAGAACAGGTCGGCGGCGGCGCCGTCGCTCAGCCAGTGCGCCTCGTTGGGCGGCAACACCGCGCGCGCGCCTTCGACGATCGTGCTATCGAGGGCGGGATTGGCGGGATGACAGATGAGCGTGGCGACGAGAGACATGGGGACATCCGAGCCTGACAGAGGTGCGCTGCTTATCGCAGGGCCCACCGCCAGCGGCAAGTCGGCGCTGGCGATGCGGCTGGCGCAGGCGCACGATGGCGTGATCATCAACACGGATTCGATGCAGGTGTACCGCGACCTGCGCGTGCTTACGGCGCGGCCGACGCTGGAGGATGAGGCCGAGGCGCCGCACCTTCTGTATGGCACGGTGGACGCCGCGGTGAATTTCTCGGCCGGCGCCTGGGTCGCGGAGGCGGCGCGCGTGCTGGCGGACGTGCGCGCGCAAGGGCGGCTGCCGATCTTCGTCGGCGGCTCCGGACTGTATTTCAAGGCGCTGACGCGGGGGCTGTCGGATGTGCCGGCGATTGCCGCCGACGTGCGCGACGACGTCCGCGCGCGGCTGGAGCGCGACGGGCCGGAGGCATTGCATGCGCAGCTTGCGTTGCGCGACGCCGGGTCGGCCGCGCGGCTGCACCGCAACGATCGCACCCGAATTGCGCGGGCGCTGGAAGTGGTCGAGGCGACCGGGCGATCGCTGACCGACTGGCACCGCGACGCGCTGCCGCCGCTGCTGCCGGCCGGCACGTTTTCCGCGACGTTCCTCACGCCGGATCGCGACGAACTCTATGCGCGGATCGATGCGCGGTTCGATGTGATGCTGCGGGCGGGCGCGCTCGACGAAGTCGCGGCGCTGGCCGCGCGTCGATTGGATCCGCTGCTGCCGGCGATGAAGGCACACGGCGTGCCGGCGCTGATCCGGCACCTCGCCGGCGAGATCGATCTGGAGGACGCGGCGGTGATCGGCCGCGCCGATACCAGGCACTACGCCAAGCGCCAGTTCACCTGGTTCCGGCACCAGCTGCCGGAATTCGAATGGATGACGCCGGAGGCGGCGGGGGAGCAGGTGGGGTTGTGTTTGCTCTGACCCCATCATCCGTCATTGCGAGGAGCCCTTGCGACGAAGCAATCCAGACTTCGCTTGTGGCTGCTGGATTGCCGCGTCGCTCCGCTCCTCGCAATGACGGGGATAGGCTGGCGTTTCACGCCCGCATGCCTGCCTGCCCGATTTTCGCGCTCGCCCAATCCGAAACTGGCCGCTAGTCTCCAATCACGCGGATGGCATCGCCTTTCCCTTGACTTCCCGGGTCTGGTGGCTATGTTCGCGCAACCTTTGAACGTTCGAGCGATCAGATGCGCAATAAAATTACCCAGCTTCTTATTATCGTAGTACCCAGGCACATCGCCGGGGGTGGCTGAGGCCACCCACTCGCAGGCGGTGTGCTGGGGTCCTCAACGGGGCCCTTTTTTATTGCCCGAACCGATCCATCACCTTCCGACCAAGCCGCGCCTGATGGCGCATCCGGAGCCCGTCATGACCGACTTGAAGCCCAACGATCCCAACCAGATGACCGGCGCGGCGATGATCGTCCGCGCGCTCGCCGACCACGGCGTCAAGCACCTGTTCGGCTATCCCGGCGGGGCGGTGCTGCCGATCTATGACGAGATCTACCAGCAGAGCGAAGTCGAGCACATTCTGGTGCGCCACGAGCAGGGCGCCGGCCATGCTGCCGAGGGCTATGCGCGCTCTACCGGCCTGCCGGGCGTGGTGCTGGTGACGTCGGGTCCCGGCGCCACCAACATGGTGACGCCGCTGGCCGACGCCTTGATGGATTCGATCCCGCTGGTCTGCATCACCGGGCAGGTGCCGACGCATCTGATCGGCAACGACGCGTTCCAGGAATGCGACACGGTCGGCATCACGCGGCCCTGCACCAAGCACAACTGGCTGGTGCGCGACGTCAACGATCTCGCAAAGGTGCTGCACGAGGCGTTCTACGTCGCCACCACCGGCCGTCCCGGCCCGGTCGTCGTGGACGTGCCGAAGGACGTGCAGTTCGCCGTCGGCACCTATCATCCGCCGCGCAAGTCGGACGTGCACGTGTCTTACACGCCGCGGGTGAAGGGCGATGCCGCGCAGATCCGCAAGGCCGTGGCGCTGCTCGCCGGCGCGAAGAAGCCGGTGATCTATTCCGGCGGCGGCGTCATCAATGCCGGGGCGTCGGCATCGAAACTGCTGCGCGAGCTGGTCGAAGTCACCGGCTTCCCGATCACTTCAACGCTGATGGGGCTCGGCGCCTATCCGGCGTCCGGCCCGAACTGGCTGGGCATGCTCGGCATGCACGGCACCTACGAGGCCAACATGGCTATGCATGATTGCGACGTCATGCTGTGCGTCGGCGCGCGCTTCGACGACCGCATCACCGGCCGCACCGATGCGTTCTCGCCGAACTCCAAGAAGATCCATATCGATATCGATCCGTCCTCGATCAACAAGAACATCCGCGTCGACGTGCCGATCATCGGCGATTGCGCCAATGTGCTGGGCGATATCCTGCAGGTGTTCAAGGCCGAGGCGAAGAAGCCGGACACCCATGAGTGGTGGAAGGAGATCGCGACCTGGCGCGCGCGCAATTCGCTGGCCTACAAGAAGAACTCCGACCTGATCCTGCCGCAGTTCGCGATCCAGCGATTGTTCGAGGCGACCAAGAATCTGGACACCTACATCACCACCGAAGTTGGCCAGCACCAGATGTGGGCGGCGCAGTTCTACGGCTTCGAGGAGCCGCATCGCTGGATGACGTCGGGTGGTCTGGGCACCATGGGCTATGGCCTGCCGGCGGCGCTGGGCGTGCAGGTCGCGCATCCGAATTCGCTGGTGATCGACATCGCCGGCGACGCCTCGGTGCAGATGACGATGCAGGAAATGTCGAGCGCGGTTCAGCACAACCTGCCGATCAAGATCTTCATCCTGAACAACCAGTACATGGGCATGGTCAGGCAGTGGCAGCAGTTGCTGCACGGCAACCGGCTGTCGCACTCCTATTCGGAAGCGCTGCCGGACTTCGTCAAGCTGGCGGAAGCCTATGGCGGCGCCGGCTTCCGGGTCGAGAAGCCCTGCGATCTCGACGGTGCGATCCACGAGATGATCAAGGTGAAGAAGCCGGTGCTGTTCGACTGCCGCGTCGCCAATCTGGAAAACTGCTTCCCGATGATTCCGTCCGGCAAGGCGCATAACGAAATGCTGCTGCCGCTGGAAGCCAATGACGAAGCCACCGCCGCGGCCTTCGCCGGCGGCAAGGCGCTGGTGTAAGGCGCAGGGGCAGGACCTCATCCTGAGGAGCGGCGTCTTCGCCGCGTCTCGAAGGATGGGCAAAACACCTCATGGTTCGAGACGGCGCAAGGGCGCCTCCTCACCATGAGGGATGCAACATCGAGACGACGCAAAAGAGAACCAGACAATGGAACAGCCCGCCTCCGCCTACTTCATGGAAGAACGCCACGATCCCAACGAGACGCATACGCTGTCCGTGCTCGTCGCCAACGAGCCCGGCGTGCTGGCGCGCGTGATCGGGTTGTTCTCCGGCCGCGGCTACAATATCGAGAGCCTCACGGTGTCGGAGACCGAGAGCCAGAAGCACGTCTCGCGCATCACCATTGTCACCACGGGAACACCGATGGTGATCCAGCAGATCAAGCATCAGCTCGACCGCATGATCCCGGTACATCGCGTGGTCGACATGACTATCTCCGGTCGCTCGATCGAGCGCGAACTGGCGATGGTGAAACTGCGCGGCACCGGCGATCACCGCGTCGAGGCGCTGCGGCTGGCCGAGGCATTCCGCGCCCGCGTGATCGACGCCACCACGGAGAGCTTCGTGTTCGAGATCACGGGCAACACCGCCAAGATCAACCAGTTCATCGACCTGATGCGGCCGCTCGGCCTGGTCGAAATCTCCCGCACCGGCGTCGCCGCCATCAGCCGCGGCCCGGAGGGGATGTGAAATCTGGACGCCCGCGCCGATTGGATATACATTGTATATCCATCAAGGGAGCGCAGCGATGAAAGTGAAAGTCGCCAAATGGGGCAACAGCCTCGGGGTCCGGCTGCCCAAGTCGGCCGCGGAAACGGCCGGCGTGAGCGCGGGCAGTGAACTCGACCTGACCGTCGAGGGCGGCGGTTTCCGGCTGCGCAGCGTGGCGAAAACGTCGGCGCAATTGCTTGAAGAGATGATCGCCGAGATGAAGCGTCTTGGGCCCGATCTGGAACCCGAAACGGTGGAGTGGGGGCCGGATCGTGGATCCGAGATCATCGACGATGATTATTCGCGCGGACTGATTCCCGGGAGTCGCGTTCCGTCGATCAAAAGCAATACGAAGAAACAGCGCCGCGGGAAGCTGGCATGATGCTCCCCGACGTCGGTGATATCGCTTGGGTCGATCTGGACGACACCCGTGGGACTGAGCAGTCGGGCAGACGGCCGGCAATTGTTCTGACGTCGTTGAGCTTCCATGAAACATCCCGTCGCGCGATCATATGTCCGATCACGTCGAAGTTCAGGGACTGGCCGACAAATGTTGCTCTGCCGCACGGCCTGACGACCGTGGGCATGATTTTGGTCGATCAGGTTCGCTCCATCGATCGCGCCGAACGCATGTTCGACACGATCGAGAAAGCTCCTGTTGCCGTCGTAGATGAAGTGCGGAACCGGCTCGCCGCGCTGCTCGGAATTGATTTTAACTCCATCCCCGGCGGCGCCGGGAATGCCTAGCCGGTGCGATTCAATCATCTCATGAAACCTTTCGATATTGCGCTGGCCGTCACGGTGGCGGTGATCTGGGGCGTTGGCTTCGTGGTGACCCGGATCGCGCTCGACGAGATGTCGTCGACGCTGCTGACGGCGTTGCGCTTCGCCATCACGGCGCTGCCGTGCCTGTTTCTGCCGCGGCCGAAATTATCGTGGGCGCTGGTGTTCGGCATCAGCTGGCTGCTGGTCGGCCAGTTCCTGGCGCAGACCTACGGTATCGCGCACGGCGTGCCGGCCGGTCTCACCGCGGTGATCGTGCAGAGCCAGGCGCTGTTCACGGTGGCTCTCGCCGCGCTGTTCTTGCGCGAGCTGCCAACCCGTCTGCAGGTGCTGGGCATCGCGATCGCCACCTGCGGGCTGCTGCTGATCTGCTTCACCGTCGGCTACGATTTCAGCGTCTCGGCCTTTGCGGTGCTGATGAGCGCGCCGGTCAGCTTCGCGTGCTCGAATCTGCTGCTGCGCCGCGCCAGCGGCGTGCCGATGCTCGATCTGTTCGCCTGGATCGGGCTGGTGGCGCTGCTGCCGCTGCTGGGCGTGCTGCTGTTCGTCGAAGGGCCGACCCAGACCTGGCAGGCGCTGTCGCACATCTCGCTGCAGGTCGCTGCCTGCGTGCTGGCGCTGGCGGTGCTGGGCACCACCCTGGGCTACTGGATCTGGGGCCGGCTGCTGCGCGATTATACCGCCGCGCAGGTGGTGCCGTTCGCGCTGCTGGTGCCGTTCTTCGGCGCCGGCGCCTCCGCGATCGTGTTTGGCGAGACGTTCGGTCCGTTGCGTCTGACCGGCATGGTGGTGGTGGTCGCCGGCATCGCAGTGATGCTGCTGTCGCCGAAGCCGCCGACCCTGCCGGAGATCGCCTGATGCCGCGCCAGTGCACTGCGGCATCGCAAAATCACCGCTGCGGGCTTGTCTCGCGGCTTACGTCGCCCTAGAAACCGGCGGCAATTCATGGTCAGCGGCCGTCGGCCTATGACCGCTTCGAACAGGCAATAGAGAGATAGTTGCCTAACTAAAGGAACGACCCATGCGAGTTTATTACGATCGCGACGCCGACCTCAATCTGATCAAGGGCAAGAAGGTCTGCATCGTCGGCTACGGCAGCCAGGGCCACGCCCACGCGCTGAACCTGAAGGATTCTGGCGTCAAGGAAGTCGTCATTGCGCTGCGCAAGGGTTCGGCCACGGCCAAGAAGGCTGAAGCCGCCGGTTTCAAGGTGATGGAAGTCGCCGAGGCCGCCAAGTGGGCCGACGTCATGATGATGCTGACCCCCGACGAATTGCAGGGCGACATCTACCGCGAGCACATGCACGACAACATGAAGAACGGCGCGGCGCTGGTGTTCGCGCACGGCCTCAACGTGCACTTCAACCTGCTTGATCCCCGCGAAGATCTCGACGTGCTGATGATCGCGCCGAAGGGCCCCGGCCACACCGTGCGTTCGGAATATCAGCGCGGCGGCGGCGTGCCCTGCCTGATCGCCGTGCACAAGGATGTCTCGGGCAACGCCCATGACCTCGGCCTGAGCTACGCTTCGGCGGTGGGCGGCGGTCGCGCCGGCATCATCGAGACCTCGTTCAAGGAAGAGTGCGAAACCGATCTGTTCGGCGAGCAGGTCGTTCTCTGCGGCGGCACTGTCGAACTGATCCGCGCCGGCTTCGAGACGCTGGTGGAAGCCGGCTACGCGCCGGAAATGGCCTATTTCGAGTGCCTGCACGAGCTGAAGCTGATCGTCGACCTGATCTATGAAGGCGGCATCGCCAACATGAACTATTCAATCTCCAACACCGCGGAATACGGCGAATACGTTACCGGCCCGCGCATCGTCACCGCCGAGACCAAGGCCGAGATGAAGCGCGTGCTCAACGACATCCAGTCGGGCAAGTTCGCCCGCGACTGGATGCTGGAGAACAAGGTCAACCAGACCTCGTTCAAGGCCACCCGCGCAAAGCTCGCCGCCCACCCGATCGAGGAAGTCGGCGCCAAGCTCCGCGACATGATGCCGTGGATCAAGAAGTGCTCGCTGGTCGACAAGACCAAGAACTTATCGTTCTCAATGTCAGAATGGAATCGGGGCCGCGCATTGCGCGGCCCTTTTTCTT
>NZ_JAQGJT010000091.1 GCF_028290495.1 Tardiphaga sp. | reverse complement strand
GCCCGCCCGGTGCGGTACTTGTGATGGACAGCCGCAAGGATGCCCGCGCTGCCTCCGCCGGCGCCATCCTAGTGACCCGTCTGATGAAGCGCGGCGTCGCCGGCGTCATCACCGACGGCGGCTTTCGCGATTCCGCCGAAATCGCCAAACTTGGTTTTCCCGCTTTTCACCACCGCCCGAGCGCACCGACCAACCTGACGCTGCACCAGGCCATTGAGATCAACGGCCCGATCGGCTGTGGCGATGCGCCGGTGTTTCCCGGCGACGTCATCCTTGGCGACAGCGACGGGGTCATCGTGATCCCCGCGCACCTCGCCGATGAGATCGCCAATGAAGCGTTCGAAATGACCGCTTTCGAGGATTTCGTCACCGAGCAGGTTAATGCCGGCCGCTCGATTCTTGGGCTCTATCCTGCGACGGACGAGCAGGCCCTGGTCGATTTCGCGGAGTGGCGGAAGGCGACCGGACGATAACACGCTGTCACTACCGATATCGAATGACCTTGCGCTGGGCCTTGGAGCGGTTGATCGAACCTGGCGTCCGCCGCGCGACGACGCGTTGGGCGTCGGCCCGGCGCTTCCTGCCCCTTGCCGCGACTGAGCGTTCGGCATGGGTCGATTCCAGCGGGATCTTGAAGATCCGCCGCGGAGATGCGGCGAAGTCGGCTGCTGGCACTTCCGCGAAGTGCCTGGTCCGTGGAAAGACCGCTTGCGATCACGTTGCGTGACATCGCACTTGGGCTGGGTGGCTTCATGATTGTCGGCGGCGTTGAAAACTACATAGCAATTTCAATAATATATAAGTTAAGAACTTTATCCTGAACGGCGCACCAAAATGTCACCGTCCAGAACAAAACTGCGAACTTTACTTTGGTGACAGCGAGATCCACTGCGGGAGCAGTTGCCCGATCATGTCCTTGCCGTCGCCGTCCACCCATTCGGTCAGTTTCTGGATGCAGGAATCCAGCGTGTCGCGCTCTGCGGCGGTCAATGGAGTGAGGAAGTGCTCTTCCATTTGACCAGCGACCTGCGTCGCCTTTCCGCACATCTCGCGCCCTTTCGCCGTAGAGCGTAAATTGAATTGACGCGCGTCTTTTTTGCCGATCGTTCGCCGGATCAATCCGTCCTTGATGAGCTTCGATAGCAGGCGCGATGTCAGGCTTCGCTCGAGCCTGGTCTCAGCCGCTAGATCGCTGAAAGTAATGCCCGGATTATCGTCGATGAGACGCAGGATGCGCAGCTCGCGCACATTGAGGCCGCAACATTGGACATAGACTTCATTGGCCATGTCGATCGCGCTGCTGCTCAGAGTGTCCATCCGATAAGTCAAATGACGCCCGACCTTGTCTCGCCGCATCGATCCCTCGTCTCGTACCTCGGGTCGGGCCCGGTTATTGTTGTCAAATAAGATTGTTGCAAATTACAACTAATGGTGATTGTCTTTCAATAAGCGGCCTTGGGCTCAGTGGCAATTCCGCCGAGTGGAAGCCGTTCGCCCTTGAAGCCTATCGGTTTCAGGCGCGCAACAACATGTCGATGGGGTCAGAATGGATGCTCTCGCATATCTGCAGCGCGAACTGCCGTTGTTGATGAGTTGGCGCCATGATTTCCACGCCCATCCGGAAATCGGATTCCAGGAAACCCGCACCGCCGCTAAGGTCGCTGAACTACTCTCCAGTTGGGGCATCGAGGTCCGCACCGGTGTCGGCGGTACCGGTGTCGTCGGCGCATTGCGCGGCCGCCGACCGGGGTGCAACGCCATCGGTTTCCGCGCCGATATGGACGCCTTGCCGATGACCGGGCGTGCGGAGGTGCCGTATCGTTCGACCCGGACGGATGCGTTCCACGGCTGCGGGCATGACGGCCACACCTCGACCCTCCTTGGCGCCGCCAAATATCTTTCAGAGCATCCGGACTTCTCCGGCACGGTTTATTTCATCTTCCAGCCCGCCGAGGAAACCCTGCGCGGTGGGCCCGCGATGATCGCCGACGGCCTGTTCACCCATGCCCCGGTCAGCGAAGTCTATGGCCTGCACAACAATCCGCTGATGGCGCCCGGCAAGATCGGCATTCGTGCCGGTGCAATCCTGTCAGGGTGCGATCCATTGCGGATCGAGGTGCACGGGGTCGGCGCCCACGGGGCACAACCGCATCTGGGTGTCGATCCGATCGTTGTCGCCTGCGAACTCGTCGGAATGTTGCAGACCATCGTCAGCCGATCGCTCAACGCCCTGGATTCCGGAGTTGTAAGCATCGGAGTCATCCATGGTGGCACCGTCGCCAATGTGATTCCCGATCGGGTCGTGCTGGAAGGCACGATCCGCTCGATGTCGACAGATGGCCGGGCGTTGCTGCTTCGCCGCGTTCGCGAGATTTGCGACGGGGTTGCCAATTGTTTCGGCATCCAGATCAGCTGCGACATCGGATCCGGCTGTCCGCCCACGGTCAATCACGTCGAGCAATCGGCAGCGGTTGAACGGGCGGCACGGCTGGTCGTCGGGCCGGACAATCTGGTCGCTGACATCATGCCGGTGATGGCGTCGGAAGATTTCTCTTTCATGCTTCAGGAACGGCCAGGGGCCTACTTCTTCGTCGGGCAGAGCGGCCAGAACTGCCACCATCCGGAATACATTTTTGACGATGCTATCATGCCGGTGGGCGGCGCGATGTTTGTGCAGATTGCCTACGACCGGCTGAACCGGGACTGACCTACAAAACATAAAATTGGGGGAAGCAATGAGCACATCAGGTAGCACTGAATCCAATCCCGCCGCGGACCATGCGATGGTGGCCATGCGTCGCCGCGTGGTGGTCGCCTCGACATTGGGCAACGCCTTCGAATGGTTCGACTACGCCATTTTCGGCATGTTCGCGCCGATCATCTCAAAACTGTTCTTTCCGGCCAGCAACGAGGTCAACTCGATGCTGCTGACGTTCGCGACATTCGCGGTTGCCTTTGCGGTGCGCCCGCTGAGCGGCGTCCTGTTCGGGCTCTATGCCGATCGCTTCGGCCGCAAACGCGCGCTGACGCTGATGATCATCATGATGGCGATCGGCACCGGTATGATCGGCTTACTGCCGACCTATGCCGCGATCGGCATTGCCGCGCCGCTGTTCATGGTGGTCGCAAGGCTAATCCAGGGCATCTCGGTCGGTGGTGAGTTCTCCAACGCCACCGCCATGCTGGTCGAGTATTCGCCGGACAACCGGCGCGGCTACTACGGTAGCTTCCAGATGGTATCGCAGGCGCTTGGCTTCACGGTCGGCGCGCTTCTCGCGTATCTCGCCACCACCTATGCGTCGCCCGCATCGCTGGAAAGCTGGGGTTGGCGGGTGCCATTCATCCTTGGGATTTTGATTGGTCCGTTCGGCTATTGGCTGCGTTCCAACATCGATGAAACGCCGGAGTTCCAGCGCTATCTGGAATCCAAGCAGAAGCCGGTGAATACGCCTCTCACCGAGCTTTTCACCAAGCATCTGCGCGAGCTCGCGGTCGGCTTCTGCATCGTGGTGATGGGCACGGTCTCATACTACGTGATGCTGCTTTACATCCCGATCTATGCCGTCCGCCAGCTTGGGATGCCGATGAGCGGAGCACAGCTTTCCTCCGTGTTGTCGACAGCGCTGATCGTCGTCTTCTGTCCGCTCGCGGGAAGTCTTTCCGATCGCATCGGCCGCCGCGTGGTGGTTCTGCCGGCAACGATCATTTATGCGATCGTGGTGTGGGTCGCGGTGCACCATCTCCTCGCGGAACCATCGCTCAGCCGATTGATTCTCGCCCAGATGGCGTCGTCGCTGGTGATGGCCTTCATCTGGGGGCCGACGCCCGTGTTGCTGATGGAACTGTTTCCGGTCGGCGTCCGCTCGACCGGCGTGGGACTGATCTATAACGTCGCCGTGGCGCTGTTCGGCGGGCTCGCGCCGTTCGCCATCACCTGGCTGATTTCAGTCACCGGCGACAAGATGAGCCCTGTCTACTACGTCGTCATCTCCGCAGCGGTTGGCGTGTTGGGCCTGCTACTGTTGCGCGAGCGCCGTTCCGATCCTGTGATAGCATCCGCCCAGGCCAGCCTGAGGTAATTACAATCGGGATTGTCGGAGACAGCGGGCCTTGCAAGGCCTGCTGTTTCTTTAAGAGCAAACGTCTGGATGGCGTCATGACGGCTGAATAGACGATGCCGAGCACCGCCCACGTCGACAGCAAGCCCGGCCAGACCACTCCGTGGCCACAGATGTGGACACCAACTGATCAAGGTGTCGGGGCAGTGGGTCTATCCGTTGGAAGTCGAATTATGCTTCGCCGAGCATCCGGATGTCCGCGAATGCGCTGTGCTCGCCGTCGAACTCGCTGATCGACGGATGAGCCTGAAGGCAGTGGTCTTGATGGGCATCGACGACTTCGATGCTGCCGCGACGACGCGAACTCTGCCGGACTTCGTGAAGGCCAAGCTGCTGCCCTACAAATATCCGCGCGAAGTCCAGTTCGTCCGCGACCTTTCAGGCGCTTGTGAGGATCCAGCCATCAGGCTGAGTTGTTGAGATGCAGGATCGCATCCTCCGCACGAATCGGAACTGGCGGCATCTCGTTGTTCTGGTTGACCAGTTGGGTCATCAGCCGAAGCAGGGTTTTGCGGTCGGCCGCTGTGAGGGGCTGCAGCATCTGGATCTGCGCATCTGTGACTAAAGGTTCGACATTGCGAAGCTCGCCGGCGCCGGATTTCGTCAGGTAAAGCAGCTTCACGCGCTTGTCGCCGGGGCCCGGCTTCCGCTCCAGAAAGCCCTTCGATTCCAAACGCTCGATGACGTTGCCCAGCGTGGAGCGATCGAACGCGATCAGCGCCGACAACCGTGTGGCGTCGATGCCAGGATGGGCGCGGATCGCGACCAGCGCCGGGTGTCAGGTCGACTGCCCTGCATTCTTCCATGAAGACAGCGACGGCGATCTGCTGCATCCGGCGAAACAGATAGCCAGGCATCTTATAGACATCGTCCATCGCGGCGGAGGCCGGCGAGGGCGGTCGAACATTCGAAACGGGCTTATTCTGCGTCGTGTTGCTTGTCGGGCGAGGCATCGGAAAAGGCCTTCAACTCTGCGGCGGCGGATGCCACGGCTTGTAGACGAGGAAAACTGTCAAGGTCCACGCCAAAGCGTTTCGCATTGGCCAATTGCGGGATCAAGCAGAGATCGGCCAGTGTCGGTGATATGCCGAAGCAGAAGGGGCCTTTTTCCTGAGCGATCAGCACTTCACAGGCGCTCAATCCTTCATGATTTGCCCAGGCTGCCCATTCCGTGACGGCAGCCTCGGTCACTCCGAGATGTCGCAAGCGCGTCAGCACCTTGAGATTCTGCACCGGGTGCGTATCGCAGGCGAGAACCATCGCGAAACTGCGGACCTTGGTGCGTTGCAGTGCGTCCGACGGCAGAAAGGGCGGGTCCGGGTAGGTTTCGTCGAGCCATTCGATGATCGCGAGGGATTGCGTGAGCAGGTCGCCCGCCGCGTTGCGGAACGTCGGTACCAGACCTTGCGGATTGATGGCGAGGTAGGCGTCGCTTCGTTGCTCCCCGTTGCGCAGATGGTAGGACAGATGCTGCGCCGTCAGCCCCTTCAAATTGAGGGCAATCCGCACGCGATAGGACGCGCTGCTCCGGAAATAGCCGTGAAGCTCCACGGGATCCTCCTAATTTTTTCCGCTGCCCTTCAAAACGCATTGACTGACAGTATTCGTTCGTTCAGTATACTGTCAATTAAACGATAAAAACGACGGGAGGGCTCATGGATCACGCCGTTCAGAAGACCCCGGAACGCGACGCGTTCTACCGCAAGATCGACGGTGAAAACCTCTCGGCGTTGTGGAACGTGATGGGAGATCTGATCACACCGCAGCCGAAAAGCGGCTGCCGGCCCCATCTGTGGAAGTTCGACGACATCCGTGCCTGCATGATGGAGGCTGGCAAGCTGATCACCGCGAAGGAGGCCGAGCGCCGCGTTCTGGTGCTCGAGAATCCGGGCCTCCGCGGACAATCCAAGGTCACGACGTCGCTTTATGCCGGTGTCCAATTGGTGATGCCGGGCGAGGTGGCTCCGGCGCATCGGCACAGCCAGTCGGCGCTGCGCTTCATCCTGGAAGGCAAGGGCGCTCATACGGCGGTCGATGGTGAGCGCACCATCATGGAGCCGGGTGATTTCGTAATCACGCCGTCCATGAAATGGCACGATCACGGCAACCAGACGTCGGAGCCGGTGTTCTGGCTCGACGGCCTCGATATTCCCATGGTGCAATTCTTCGACGCATCCTTCGCCGAAGGTTTCGGCGATGACGAGCAGAAGGTCACCCGGCCGGACGGCGACAGCTTCGCGCGCTACGGTCACAATCTTCTGCCGGTCGACCTGAACCGTGCGTCCAGGACGTCGCCGATCTTCAACTATCCCTATTCGTACACGCGCGAGGCGCTCGAAAAGGCGAAGGTCCGTGACGAGTGGGATGCCTGTCATGGCCTCAAGCTGAAATTCTCGAATCCCGCCACCGGCGATTTCGCGATGCCGACGATCGGCACCTTCATCCAGTTGCTGCCGAAGGGTTTCAGCACCGCGCGCTATCGCTCTACTGATGCGACGGTCTTCGCGCCGATCGAAGGGCGCGGACGTTCGCGGATCGGCGATCACGTCTTCGAGTGGGGGCCGCGCGATCTGTTCGTCGTGCCGAGCTGGCAGTGGGTCACGCATGAAAGCGACGAGGACGCGGTCCTGTTCAGCTTTTCGGATCGTCCGGTGCAGCAGAAGCTCGATCTGTTCCGCGAAGATCGCGGCAACGCCTGACGGGGGTAAACGATGGTTGAGTTCGTATTCACGCCGCCGGCACAGGCTTCCGTCCAGGTTGCCGGAGAGGCCTCCCGCTTTCCTGTCCGGCGCATCTTCTGCGTCGGCCGCAACTATGCGGCGCATGCCCGCGAGATGGGGAAGGATCCGGACCGCGAGCCGCCGTTCTTCTTCACGAAGCCGTCCGATGCGGTGGTCGACAACGGTCGGACGATTCCGTACCCGCCGGAAACAAGCAATTTCCATTTCGAGATCGAGCTGATCGTCGCGATAGGCAAGGAAGGTTTCAACATTCCCGCCGATGCCGCGCTCGATCACGTCTTCGGTTACGGCGTGGGCATCGATCTCACCCGCCGCGATCTTCAGTTTGAAGCGCGCGACAAGGGCAGGCCGTGGGATTGGGGTAAGGCATTCGATCAGTCGGCACCGATCGCGCCGCTGCATCGTGTGGGCAAGCCGTTTCGTCCGGATGCCGGTCGCATCTGGCTCGCCGTCAACGGTGCGATCAAGCAGGACGCCGACCTCAAGGAATTGATCTGGCCGGTGCCCGACATCATCGCGATCCTGTCGCGCTCAATGGTCGTCAAGCCGGGCGATCTGATCATGACCGGTACGCCGGCAGGCGTCGGCGCGATCGTATCGGGCGACAAGGTGACAGGCGGGATCGCCGGTCTCGGTGAAATCGACATCACGATAGGCGAAGCTGTTACGGCGGCGGTTGCCGCCTGATTTCGAGAATTCATTTAAAGCAGTAGCCCGATCATAAAAGAGGCGCTGCAAACGGAGGGGACCATGAACAAGACGACGCTCGCACTATTCGCCATCGGTCTGCTTGTAGGCGGCGGCGCCCATGCCCAGCAGCCGATCAAGATCGGCTTCATTTCGACATTCTCCGGGCCATCCGGGCAGCTTGGGCAGGAGTTGCTCGATGGCTTCAAGCTAGGGTTAAAGAGTTCGGGCGGCAAGTTCGGCGGCCGTCCTGTCGAGATCGTGCAGGGCGACGATCAGGCAAAGCCCGATGTCGGCCGACAACTCGCCGACAAGATGGTCGAAAGCGATCGCGTCCAGATCATCACCGGGATCAACTTCTCGAACGTGATGCTGGCGGTCGCCAAGCCTGTGCTCGATGCCGGCGCCTTCGTGTTCAGCATCAACGCTGGCCCCTCGCAATATGCCGGTAAGCAATGCAATGCGCGCTACTTCAACGAGTCGTTCCAGAACGACACGCTGCCGGAAGCGATGGGCATCTATCTCACCGGCAAGAATGTAAAGCGCGCGTATCTAATGGCGCCGAACTACCCGGCCGGAAAGGATTTCCTCGCGGGCTTCAAGCGCACCTTCAAGGGCGAGATCGCTGGCGAGGTTTACACGGCGTTCGGCCAGCTCGATTACGCGGCCGAAATTTCGCAACTGCGCTCGGTGAAACCCGATGCCGTATTCTTTTTCTATCCCGGTGGGATGGGCATCAACTTCGTCAAGCAATACGCGCAGGCGGGGCTGAAGGACCAGATTAAGCTGTATGGACCGTCATTTTCGCTCGACCAGACGGTGCTGCCCGGTATGGGCGATGCCGCGATCGGCGCGTTCGCCTCGACCTTCTGGAGCGAAGATTTCGACAACGCAGCGAGCAAGACCTTCGTCGCCGATTTCGAAGCGGCCTATGGTCGCGTGCCGTCGCCGAATGCCGCGAACGCCTATGATGGCGCGCGTATCCTCGATGCGGCGCTGACATCGATCGGCGGCAAGATCGAGGACAAGGCGGCCTTACAGAGGGCGCTGGAGACCGTCAAGTTCGACTCGGTGCGTGGCAAGTTTCGATTCAACAGGAACCACTATCCGATTCAGGACGCGTACCTCGCCGAAATCGTCAAGGACGCCAAGGGCCGTCCCGGCATGAAGCGTCTCGATCTTATCAAGGCCGATCTGGCGGACGCTTACGTTGGCGACTGCGAAATGAAGCCCGCGCAATAACGGCTGGGGATCGACTGGAGCGAGCACGATGGGCCTGATGCTAATCATCGAACAATCGCTGAACGGCGTGCAGTTGGGTGTCCAATTGTTTCTGATGGCGGCCGGATTGACGTTGGTATTCGGCATCATGAACATGATCAACCTGACGCATGGATCATTGTTCATGATTGGTGCGTTCGCCGCCGCAACGATCCTGTCGTACACCGGAAACTTCCTGTTCGCGATTGCGCTGGCGGTGCCGGCCACCGCGCTCGCCGGCGCTCTTCTCGAAGCGCTGGTGCTGCGACGCTTCTACCATCGCGGCCATCTCGACCAGGTGCTGGTGACCTTCGGTCTGATTCTTGTCCTGAACGAGTTGACGAAGATGGTGTGGGGGCCTGTCCCTGTTCCGATGCCGCTGCCGTCGGCACTGGCCGGGTCCGTACAATTGTTGCCGGGCCTGACCTATCCGAGTTTCCGGCTGGTCATTCTGGCGGCCGGTCTCGTCGTCGCCGCCGTTCTCTACCTGGTAGTGTCGCATACCCGCGTCGGCATGTGGGTCCGGGCTGGCGCCAGCAATCGCGACATTGCGTCCGCCATGGGGGTGAACGTCGAACTGGTCTTCTCACTGGTGTTCGCGGCAGGCGCCGCGTTGGCGGGCCTGGCGGGCATGATGGCTGGGCCGATCAGCGCCGTCCAGGTCGGCATGGGTGAGCCGGTATTGATCCTCGCGCTCGTCGTGACGGTGATCGGCGGCATAGGTTCGATCAAGGGTGCCTTGATCGCCGCGGTCATCGTGGGGGTCGTCGATACGTTCGGCCGTGTTCTGCTGCCGCCCGCGCTCGGCAGCATGCTGATCTTCGTTCTCATGGCGTCCATTCTCGCGCTGCGTCCACGGGGATTGTTTCCGGTCCATGGCTGACAGCATGACACATCCCATCGCCGCCCCGGCCGTGCCGCGCCCCTTCGCCGGCCTGATGCCGATCGCTATCCTGATCCTGCTGCTGGCGGCGCTGCCGGTGGTGGCGTCGCTGATCGGAAGTCCGTTTCTGCTCAAGATTGGCACGCGGGTCGTCGTCTTCTCGCTGGCCGCGGTCGCGCTGAACATCGTGCTCGGCTTCGGCGGTCTCGTCAGTCTTCTGCATGCCGGATTGTTCGGTATCGGCGGATATGTCGTCGGCGTTCTCGCATTCCAAGCCGAGGCCGGCGAACCTCTGTTCGGCTTCATTCCCGGATCGACCGAACTTGCGATCGTCTTGCCTGTCGCGATCTGCGTTTCCGCGATCGTTGCAGCGGCGATGGGGATCGTGTCGTTGCGCACCGGCGGCGCCTATTTCATCATGATCACGCTCGCCTTCAATCAGATGCTCTATTACTTCTTCATCGCTTTGCAAAAATACGGTGGCGACGATGGTCTGCAGATCAACGGCGATATCACGCTGTTCGGATTTGCCGCCACCGGGCGGACGCCGTTCTATCTCGGATGCGTCGCGGTCCTCGCCGTTGTGCTCATCCTATCGCAACGCTTGGTCGCGAGCCGGTTCGGCGTTGTCCTGCGTGCGTCGTCCCAGAACGAGCGCAGATTGACGGCACTCGGCATTCCGCCGCTGCGCTATCAACTTGCCGCGTTCGCGATCTCCGGTGCGATCGCGGGGCTCGGCGGCGCGCTGCTCGCCGCCGGCCAGCAGTTCATCAGCCCGTCCGAAATGTCCTGGGTGCGGTCCGGCGACTTGGTCGTGATGTGCGTGCTGGGCGGCATGTCGACCGTATGGGGACCCGTTCTGGGTGCGGCGGTGTTTCTCATTCTGGAAATCATCCTGTCGGAATGGACGATCTACTGGCAGCTCGGTTTCGGACTCATCATCATCGGCATCGTGGTCCTACTGCGGGGCGGTCTGACAGACTTGCTACGTATGACCTTCGGCAGGGCGAATCCGTAATGAGCGACGCTTTATTGCAGGTCACTGGTCTGGTGAAACGCTTCGGCGGACTGGTCGCGACCGACCATCTGGATCTGCAGGTTATGAACCGGGAGACGCTCGCGCTGATTGGCCCCAACGGCGCGGGCAAGACCTCGCTGATCTCGCAATTACAGGGCGATCTGACACCGGACGCCGGCTCGATCCGTTTCGACGGGCGCGACATCACGCGCGAGCCGTCGTACCGACGGGCGCATGCCGGTCTGGCGCGATCTTTTCAGATTTCATCGGTGTTTCCGCAATTCACGCTACGCGACAATGTCGCCGTCTCGGTGCAGGCTCGGCAGGGGCACAGCTTCCGGTTCTGGCGTGACGCACGCGAAGACGTGACGTTGACCGATCCGGCGCAAGGGATGCTCGACATTGTCGGGCTCGGACGAACGGATCGCCTGGCCGGCGATGTCTCGCATGGCGAACGCCGACAACTCGAACTAGCGATGGCGCTGGCGATGCAGCCAAAACTTCTTCTGCTTGATGAGCCGATGGCCGGCATGGGCCGGGAGGACAGCGCGCGGATGACGACGCTGCTGTTGGGCCTCAAGTCGCGCTATTCGATTCTGCTAGTCGAGCACGACATGGATGCCGTGTTCAAGCTGGCCGATCGCGTCACCGTGCTGGTGGCGGGACGTGCGATTGCGACCGGGTTTCCGGATCAAATTCGTAGCGACGCCGCCGTGCGAGCGGCCTATCTCGGACACAGGTAGATCGCATGCTGCTCGACGTCGCCAATATCAGCGCGGCCTATGGCCATAGTCAGGTTCTGTTCGGGATATCCTTCTCCATCGGGGCGGGCGAGGTCGTGACGCTGCTCGGCCGTAACGGTATGGGGAAGACCACGACTGTTCGAACGATATGCGGTCTGCTTCCGGTCACGTCCGGAGCGATCATGCTGGCTGGCCAATCGGTGAACCGACTGATGCCACATCGGATCGCGCGTCTCGGCTTGGGCCTGGTGCCGGAAGGACGTCACATCTTCCCCAATCTGACTGTGCGTGAGAACTTGCTGATGGCCGAGGCGAACCCGCTGCGCGCGGCGGATCCGTGGACGATGGACAAAGTGGTCGAATTCTTTCCCCGGCTCGGTGAGCGACTGTCCAACGGAGGCGGCCAATTGTCCGGCGGCGAGCAGCAGATGCTCGCGATCGGTCGCGCCTTGATGACGAATCCCAGCCTGCTAGTCCTGGACGAAGCGACGGAAGGCTTGGCACCCGTTATCCGCGAAGAGATCTGGGCGCGGCTCAAACAGCTGAAGATGCAAGGGCTCGCGATGTTGATCATCGACAAGGAGATCGATGCATTGATGGAATTCGCTGATCGACACTACGTGGTCGAAAAGGGCGAGGTCATCTGGAGCGGCAGCAACAAGGATCTCGCCGCCGATCCAGCCGTCCGCGATCGGTTTCTCGGAATCGGTTGAAGATCTGCGAGTCTGGAGAGACTCCGATCGCGAGCTGGTTGCGCTTTGCATCAGAGCAACGTTGATGACGATTGTGCCTCTAAGTGCCGGGCGCAGTCTGCGGCCGTTGTTAACATCGTGGATGACGGGGCGCGGTAGTCCGGTGAAATACCTGGTATCGAAGACAAGTTGCCGAAGCTGGCGCTCGACAAGCGTTGCGACATAGCTGTTCTTCGATCCGCCGATCAGGTCACCCTCCCAATGGCCCGGGACCGCACGATCTTCAACAAATGCCGCCTTTTCGCTGATGGACACAGCATTCTTGATCGGGCCGAGTCCGCGTCGTTTCAGGCTGGCGTGCCGGAAGCGGCGGATCGTGCATTTCGCGCTCAAATGCGCAAGCAACTCTTTTTTCACCACGCCTCGAGTCTGAATGAGCAGGCTGCCCGAAGACCTGCTCGCCCACGGCTGCCTGCGCTTCAACTTCCGCCGTGCCGAGCCCGCTTGGCCGTTCCGCCGAGACGGGCGCGACTACAAGATTGATGTTACCGGCAAGATCGAGGCGAACAGCGGCGAGGCGGTGACGCAACTCGCCCGGTTGGGCGTCGACATCGCGCGCGACGGCCTTTTCTCGGTGCGAGCGACCTCGCCAGCGACCGTCTGGTACCGCTGCTCGAAGAGTACAATCCGCAGGACCGCGAAACTTTTCACGTGCTGTTCGTCGGGGGCGCAACCATGCCCGCACGGGTGCGCGTATTCGTCGATTTTCTCGTGGAGCGGTTGGGTGTGAAGTCTGAACCGACTGCCTGACGACCTGAAGCAATTGCGCGAAGTTGTCAGCTCGAAGTCGATATACCATGCATTATAATTCTTGCATTTAGATTTTATCATGCAATATGGTGCCTCTTGATAGGGCGAGAAGCTCTCGCATGACAACCGATAGGTCGGGTCAACCGATCACGGATCAGATTCCAAGGGAGGACTGCTCATGACCATCAAAGGTTTTACGCGGCCGGTGTCGCGCCGTGCCCTTTTGTCGGGTGCGGCCGGCGCCGCAACGCTCACCGCCGTTGCGCCGTTTCGCTCGCCGGCCATCGCGCAAAATGCGCCACTGAAGGTGGGCATGATGCTTCCGTATACCGGCACCTTCGCGAAGCTCGGCCAGTTCATCGACGATGGCTTCCGGCTCTATGTCGAGCAAAAGGGCGGTAAACTCGGCGGCCGCGATATCGCCTTCGTGCAGGTGGACGACGAGTCGAAGCCTGAAGCCGCGACCGACAATATGAACCGGCTGGTCGGCCGCGAGAAAGCCGATGTTGTTGTCGGCACTGTGCATTCCGGCGTGGCGATGGCGATGGTCAAGGTCGCGCGCGATACCAAGACGCTGCTGATCATTCCGAATGCCGGCGCCAACGACGCGACCGGCCCGGCCTGCGCGCCGAACATCTTCCGCACCTCGTTCTCGAACTGGCAGAGCACCTACCCGATGGGCAAGGTGATGGCCGACGCCGGAATCAAGAACGTCGTCACGATCACCTGGCGCTACACGGCAGGCGCCGAGATGGTCGGCGCCTTTGCGGAGAATTTCACCAAGAACGGCGGCAAGATCGTCGCCGATCTCACGGTCCCGTTTCCCGAAGTCGAATTCCAGGCACTGATCACCCAGATTGCCACGTTGAAACCGGATGCGGTGTTCAGCTTCTTCGCCGGCGGCGGGGCGGTAAAATTCGTGAAGGACTACGCGGCGGCGGGGCTCAACAAGACCATTCCGCTCTATGGTGCAGGCTTCCTGACGGATGGCACCATCGAAGCGCAGGGCGCTGCTGCTGACGGCATCAAGACCACGCTGCATTACGCCGACAATCTCGACAATCCGGCCAATCTTGCCTTCCTCAAGGCCTTTAAGGCCAAGACCGGCAAAGACGGCGACATCTATGCCGTGCAGGGCTATGACGCCGCTGCCTTGCTCGACATCGGCCTGACGGCGGTCGGCGGCGACTTTACGGCACGCGGCAAGTTGCTTGCCGCCATGGGTGACGCCAAGATCGACAGTCCGCGCGGGCCGTTATCATTTAACAAGGCGCACAATCCGATCCAGAACATCTATTTGCGGGAAGTTAAAAACGGCCGAAACGAGATGGTCTCGATCGCGCAGGCCAGCGTCGATGATCCCGCGCGTGGCTGCAAGATATCGTGACGGGACTGCCGTAACGAGCGCCACGCCGCGCTCGTTACGATCAGCTTTGTAAGAACATGTAGACCTCCTGCCGATCACATAGCTGGTGCCAGCATCATCTGAATTGGACATCGAGGATGGATCTTATCACGTTCGGCGTTCAGATTCTGAACGCAGTCCAATACGGCACGGTGCTGTTCCTGGTCGCGAGCGGCCTGACGCTGGTGTTCGGTATCCTTGGCGTCATCAACCTCGCACACGGCGCGTTCTACATGCTGGGCGCCTATCTCGCTTACTGGCTCACGCTGGTCACGGGCAGCTTTGCGCTGGCCATGCTGGGCGGCGTCGTTATTGCTTTCATCGCGGGCATGCTGCTCGAAACGATGTTTGTGAGGCTGTTATACGGCCGCGATCACCTGGCGCAGGTATTGCTCAGCTTCGGGCTGATCCTTGTCATCGACGAAGTCAGGCAATTGCTGTTCGGAAAGGATGTCCATGCCGTGGCGCCGCCGGCGTGGCTGTCGGGATCGATCCAGTTGACGGATAATCTGTCGTACTCCGTCTACCGGCTGGCGATCTGCATCTTTTGCCTCGGTGTGGCCGTCGCGATCTTCCTGGTCATCAACCGCACCAAGATCGGCATGATCGTGCGGGCAGGCGCCGAAAATCGCGAGATGGCCCGCGTGCTCGGCATCAAGTTCGATCGCGTCAACCGCTACGTCTTTGCGGTCGGCATCGCGCTGGCAGCGCTGGGCGGCATCGTCATCGCGCCAATCTCAACGGTGTTTCCCGGAATGGGCGACGGCATGCTGATCCTGTCCTTTGTGGTGATCGTGCTCGGCGGCATCGGATCTGTGGCGGGCGCCGCCGTCGGGGCGCTGCTGATCGGACTGACCGATACGTTTGGAAAGGTGTTCTTCCCGAGCGCATCCAGCATTTTGATTTACGTGCTGATGGCGGCCGTCCTTGTCTGGCGTCCCAGCGGCATTCTGGGACGTCCTAATGCATAATTTGAAAGAATTCCGCTTGCCGACGCTATTGGTGATGGGGGCGTGTCTCGCCGTTGCGATCGTTCTGCCGTTCGTTGCGCCGGTCTACTACGTCCAGTTCTGCGCCAAGGCACTGATCATGGGCATGCTGGCGATGGCGCTCAATCTCGCGGTCGGTCATGGCGGCCTGGTGAGCCTGTGCCATGCAGCGTTCTTCGGCCTGGCCGGCTACGTCCTTGCGCTGATGTCGCCGGGCTACGATGCGGCTTCGCTGCTGCTGTCGTTTCCGCTGGCCGTGGCGGCTTCGACCGCGATGGCGCTGGTCATCGGCGCATTGGCGCTGCGGACTCGCGGCATCTATTTCATCATGGTGACGCTGGCCTTTGGTGAAATGCTGTTCTTCTTCTTTCACGACACCCGCGTGGCGGGTGGATCGGACGGCATATCGATCAACGTCCGGCCGGAAATCGCGATCGGCGGGCGTCAATTGCTCGATCTCGACAAACCTGTCGTCTTCTATTTCGTCGTATTGACGTGCCTCATCGCCGTGATGGCCCTGCTCACGATGATCGTGCGCTCGCCGTTCGGCCATGCATTGGCCGCCGCCCGCGACAACGAACGTCGTGCCCGCTCGCTGGGCTTTCCGATTTTCCGCCTGCGGCTGACCGCCTTTGCGGTATCGGGCGCGCTGGCCGGTGTTGCCGGATATCTGGCGGCGGCGCAGTTCGGCTTCGTCGCGCCACAGATGCTGGGATGGCACCAGTCGGCGACCGTTCTGGTCATGGTCCTGATCGGTGGTCTGCGGTCGGTGACAGGCCCGCTGGTCGGGGCGCTCGTACTGATCGGCCTGGAAGAGGTGTTGAAGGCGCATCTCGAGCACTGGAAGCTCGCCGAGGGGCTCATCATCATCGCGATCGTCGTCCTTCTGCCGAACGGCGTCCAGCAGATCTGGTCGATGATCGCCGGTCCGGCCTTCGATGCCTCGTCGGATCGTCGGCGTCCTGAAGCCAAGTCATCGGCGGTGGAGGTCGGACATGGCTGAGGTCGCGCTCCATGCCGAGCATCTGCAAAAGCGCTTTGGGGGCCTTGTAGCCGTGTCCGACGTGTCGATAGAAGTTCACGTCGGCGAGATCCATGCCGTCATTGGTCCGAACGGCGCCGGCAAGTCGACGCTGATCAATCTTCTGTCCGGCGAACTGTTTGTCAGCGCTGGTCGAATTTCGCTCGGTGATACCGACGTGACGACCTTCGCACCTGACCGTCGTGCCCGCGCGGGCCTCGGGCGCGCGTATCAGAAGACGACCTTGTTCAGCAAGTTCAGCGTCCAGGAAAACGTTCGGCTGGCGGCACAGGCGCATTCCAGCGCGCCGCTACGGATGTTCGGCAGCATACAAGCCGACGTTGAATGCCATCGGCGGACGTCCGAGGCCATCGACAGGGTTGGATTGACCGGGCGGTCGCAAGTGATCGCCGATCGTCTCAGCCATGGCGAGCAACGCCAACTCGAGATAGCGATGGTGCTGGCCACCGACCCTCGGATCGTCCTGCTGGATGAACCACTCGCCGGCATGGGGCAGTCGGAAGCGCGCGCGATCATCGCGCTGATCGCATCGCTGAAGGCGGATCGCGCGGTGTTGCTGGTCGAGCACGATATGGATGCGGTGTTCGAACTGGCCGATCGTCTCACCGTGATGCAAGACGGCACCGTCGTCGCGACGGGATTGCCGCAGGAGGTGCGCGCGCATCCTCTGGTGCGTTCAGCGTATCTCGGTGTGCACGGGGATGACACATGACGTCGCTGCTTGAGGCGGAACGGCTCGATGCCTTTTACGGCGCCAGCCAGATCCTGCATGGCGTCGATCTGAAGTTTTCGCGTGGCGAGCAGGTGGCGCTGATCGGCCGCAACGGCATGGGAAAGACAACGCTGCTGCGTTCGCTGATGGGCCTGATGTCCGGTTGTCGCGGATCACTCCGGCTCCACGGCAACGATATCCGGCATGCGCCGCCCGAGACGATTTCCCGCCTCGGCCTGGCGATGGTGCCGGAGGGCAGGGGAATCTTCGGCTCGCTATCCGTGACGGAGAACCTCGTCATGGCCGCCCGTGCCGGCGGTGACGGTCGTCATGACTCGACACTGGCCAAGGTCTTCGACCTGTTCCCCCGCCTGCATCAGCGCCGCAACAACGGTGGCCATCAGCTCTCCGGCGGCGAGCAGCAGATGCTGACGATCGGCCGGGCACTGATGACCAACCCCGACATGATCATGATCGATGAGGCGACCGAAGGCCTGGCACCCCTGGTAGCGCAGACGATTTGGAAAACGCTTGCGGTGATCCGCAGCGAGGGGATTGCGACGCTGGTGGTCGACAAGGACTTCCGCAGCCTGTCTAAAGTGGTCGACCGCATGGTCATGCTGTCGAAGGGCTGCGTCGTGTTCGACGGTACGCCGGATGCGCTGGCAAGCCGACAGGACTTGCTCGAACGCCATCTCGGTATTTAGTCCAGCAATCACGATGCGACGACCGTAAGGCCGCGATGGTTGGCCGCGAGGATGTTGTCCGTAAGCGGCTCAGGCCATTGCACTACGAGTTGACCGATCAGATCATCGAGGCCGCTTTGCTCGATCGCATCGTAAAAGCAAGGCGTTTCGGCGCGAGCAATGAAGCTGTGAAGCAGATGGGCGGCATCGTAGTCGTAGACGATGTCTCCGGGGACAATTCCCTGTCGGCGCAGCAGGAAGGTCCGCAGCCCGGTGAGGTGCGCGCGTCCGTCGGCCATGGCCGCGAATGACATCACCAGCGCCTGATGCGCAATTTGCGGGCCATCCTGCATGCGGTCATACATGGAAAGCGCATTGGCGCCGATCACATCTGCCAAGCTGCGGAAATCCGAAGACATGTCGTCGGGATGCAAGCTGTTGCGGATGGCGATCATGCCGAGCGGGTCGAAGCCGCGCACCTTCAGCATTTCGCCAAGGGTCACGACGCGGCGCTACGCAGGCCGAACGCCTCGGCATTGGTATCAAGAATGCGGGATACGGCGCTGACCAGCTGCGACGCTGCCTTTTCCTTGCTGAGGCCCGCGGTATCCACGGTGGTGGATGCTCGGGCGTAGAGCGGCTCGCGGCTCAGCAGGATGGTCCGCAGTTCCTGCATCGCCGAGCGATCGTCGGCCATCGGGCGCAGGTCTCCCTGGCGCCTGACCCGCGCCATATGCTCCTCGGGCTTTGCTTTCAGCCAGATCGTATAAAACGACGACAATACGCGATCGAAGGTCAGCGGCTCGGATACGATGCCGCCGCCGGTCGCCAGAACGACGGGCTCCTTGCCGGCCAGAAGATTGTTCAGCGCGGTCTGCTCCAGGCGCCGGAAACCTTCCTGGCCGTACATAGCGATGATCTCGGCGATCGAAAGCCCGTTCTGATGTTCGATCTCCTTGTTGAGCTCGACGAATGCCCAGCCGATCTTGTCCGCGAGCAGCTTTCCAAGCGTCGATTTGCCGGCGCCGCGAAGCCCGATCAAGGCGATGCCGTTGAACGGCGTGCGAAGATGAAGTTTGCTGAGGCCGCGACCAGCCAGAATATCCTTAGCCTGTGCGATCTGCGCCGGCGTTCCGTTTCGGACGAGGTCGCGGATGACGGGCCAGTCTTCGACCATTCCGCCGGCCGAAATGAGGTCTTCAAGATGGGCACCCATCGCTTGGGCAACCCGGCGAAGCAGAATGATCGACACGTTGCCTTTGCCGCCTTCGAGCTGTGCGATGTAGCGTTCCGAAATGCCCGAGACCTTGGCGAGCACCTTGCGCGACATGCCACGAAGCCCACGCATCGTGCGCACGCGCTGACCCAACTGTTCGAGAAAGTCGGTCTCTGGATCGGGTTGGTCGGTCATCATTCGCTGGCTCAAGGACGGTAGATGAAACATAGTGCCGAAATCGGTTGACAGCAACCGGAACCAATGACTTTATATGAATTATAATTCAAAAGAACCGTAGGGAGCTGACCGTGAAAAACGGCGATGGAAGCACCAAGGGTGTCACAGCATCATGAGTGGGCTGTCCGATTCTTACAATGCAGTGACCTGGCTGTTGGACCGCAACATCGACGAGGGGCGCGGTGACAAGCTGGCTTTCACCGATACCGTATCCGAGCTGACGTACGGCGCGTTGCAGGCAAAAAGCTGCCAGCTCGCCAACCTCCTGAAGCGGGTCGGCACCCGCCGCGAAGAGCGCGTGGCCATGATCATGCTGGACACGGTGGATTTCCCCGTTGTGTTCCTTGGCGCGATCCGGGCCGGCATCATTCCGGTGCCATTGAACACGCTGCTGACGAGCGAGCAGTACGCCTACGTTCTTGCCGACTGCCGCGCGCGCGTGCTCTTCATTTCCAGCACGCTGCTCCCGGTGGTGCATGACGTGCTAGGCCGGTTGCCGGATCTCGAGCACGTCATCGTCGCGGGCGCCGAGACCGACGGCCATAAATGCCTGGCCAACGAGATGGCCGGCGAAAGCGAAGCCTTCAAGACCGTCGGCACCCATGCGGACGAACCCGCCTTCTGGCTCTACTCGTCGGGATCGACGGGCATGCCAAAAGGGGTCCGGCATCTGCACGCTAGCCTAGAGGCGACCGCGACGACCTACGCCAGTCGGGTATTGGGCATTCGCGAAGATGATGTCGGACTGTCGGCGGCAAAGTTGTTTTTCGCTTATGGCCTTGGGAACGCGCTCACATTCCCGATGTCGGTTGGCGCCACCACTGTGCTCAACTCAGAGCGCCCGACGCCGGCCACGATGTTCGGCCTGATGCGTCGCTACAATCCCAGCATTTTTTTCGGTGTTCCGACGTTGTTCGCCGCAATGTTGAACGACGAAGCTTCCAAGCACGACGGCGGTTTCACGCGCTTGCGTGTCTGCACCTCGGCTGGCGAGGCGTTGCCGGAGTCGGTCGGCAACGGCTGGAAGAGCCGGTTTGGCGTCGACATTCTCGACGGCGTCGGTTCGACCGAGTTGCTGCACATCTTCCTGTCGAACCGGCCGGGTGACGTTCGATACGGCACCTCCGGTCGGCCCGTGCCGGGTTACCGCGTTCGCCTCGTCGATGAAGCGGGGCTCGATATTGCGGACGGCGAGATCGGCGAGTTGCTCGTCGATGCGCCGTCGGCCGGCGAGGGGTACTGGAACCAGCGCAGCAAGAGTCGCCACACGTTTGAGGGACACTGGACGCGCACGGGCGACAAATACATCCGTGATTCCGAAGGACGCTACACATTCTGCGGTCGCGCCGATGACATGTTCAAGGTTTCAGGCATCTGGGTTTCGCCGTTCGAGGTGGAGAGCGCGTTGATCACGCATCCGGCGGTGCTTGAGGCCGCCGTGATCCCGGAAGCAGATGCCGAGGGCCTGCTGAAGCCAAAAGCCTTCATCGTGCTGAGGCCGATGGCGCTGCGGGATGGATTGCACGAATCTCTGAAGGACCACGTGAAGCGGAAGATCGGTCCGTGGAAATATCCGCGCTGGATCGAGGTGGTCGATTCCCTGCCGAAAACCGCCACTGGCAAGATCCAGCGGTTCAAGTTGCGTAACGGCGCCGCCGCCTGAAGCAAGACAATGGAGTTTCCCATGAGCGCCTTGAAGCCTGCTGGCATGCTGACGATTGGATCGTCCGATCTCGAATACCGCATGATCGGTCCAGCGCCGGCCGATGGGCCGACCATTGTGCTGCTCCACGAGGGGCTCGGCTCTGCTGCGCTTTGGGGCGAATTTCCGGACAGGCTGCAGCAGGCGACGGGTGCGGGCGTGTTCGTCTATTCACGCGCAGGCTACGGCGCATCAAGTCCCGTGACGCTGCCGCGTCCACTCGAATATATGCACGTCGAGGCGCTCGAGGTTCTGCCGCGTCTGCTCGATGCGATCGGCTTTCGGCGCGGACTGCTGGTCGGGCATTCCGATGGCGGCTCGATTGCGACGATTTATGCCGGCGGCATCCAGGATCATCGCATTCGCGGCATCTCGCTGATCGCTCCGCATTTTGTTGTCGAGGACATTTCGGTACAGTCGATCGCCGAGATCAAGAAGTCGTACGAGGAGGGCGATCTGAAACCCAAGCTCGCGCGCTGGCACGGCGACGTCGACAATGCCTTCTATGGCTGGAACGGTGCGTGGCTCGATCCCGCATTCCGCACCTGGGATATCTCGGACTTTCTCGCCTATGTCCGCGTCCCCGTGCAAATTGTGCAGGGCGCTGACGATCATTACGGCACGATGAAGCAGATCGAGATTGCCGAGGCCGAATGCTATTGCCCTGTCGATGTCGAAATCATTGCGGGTGCGGCACATTCACCGCATCGCGAGGCTGCGGATGCGACGTTGAAGGCGGTCACGGAATTCGCCAACCGGCTGCTTCATTTACATGGCGAAGGTACGCTGCGCGCAGCTTAACGGCTTATGACCGCCGCTGGCATGCCGCTTCCGCGTTGGGCCTGGACTGCCGGTGATGGCCGGCAGTCCGCCGATCATGACACGCTGAGCCAGGCCAAGGCCCTGGTGCCGACGCGATATGACGGCTTCGTGCCGTCGAACGATGCCGCGCTCCGCTACGGCCTTGCGCTGAACGATGCCGGGTTCTTCTGGGAGTCGCACGAAGTTCTCGAAGCGGTCTGGAAGGCCGCGCCGCAAGGCGGCCGCGACCGCATCCTGCTCCGCGCCTGCATTCAGGTCGCTAATGCCAACCTCAAGCGGAAAATGAGCAGGGCAAACGCGCTGCGCAAGTTGTTGCGCGAAGCGCTCGCCGACTTGACCGAATTCGAGATGCGCCAGGCGACCGGGTCCGCCGCCAGTTTTGCCGCGACTTTTAACAGTCAGGCGCTTCGCGCGGTCATCGCAAAACAATCGCAGGCGGCAGATGAAACACCGTCGCGCTTCGCCTCGGACTATGCAACAAAATACATCTTTTTGGCAGCATGACGCTGGACTTTATCTAAACATGCATTATTATGCATGTAACCGAGGCGAATACGCCGATAAAGTCAGGGTAGATCATGGCTGCTGAGCAACGCGTTCTCGCGAACGGTGCAAAATTCATCGACTTTCAAACCGACCCGTCGCGCTACCGGCATTGGAGGCTGGCGGTGGACGGAGACGTGGCAACGCTCACCATGGACGTCGACGAGAATGGTGGTCTGTTCGAAGGTTATCAGCTGAAGTTGAACTCCTACGATCTCGGTGTGGATATCGAACTGGCGGATGCCGTGCAGCGGCTTCGCTTCGAACATCCCGAGGTCAAAGTGGTCGTGCTGCGCTCCGGCAAGAACCGCGTGTTTTGCGCCGGCGCCAATATTCGCATGCTGGCCGGCGCCACCCACGCCCACAAGGTCAACTTCTGCAAGTTCACCAACGAAACGCGCAACGGCTTCGAGGATTCCAGCGAATATTCCGGTCAGCGTTTCATTACCGTCGTCAACGGCACGGCAGCCGGCGGCGGCTATGAACTGGCGCTGGCCACCGACCACATCATCATGGCCGACGACGGCTCCGCCGCCGTGTCGCTGCCGGAGGTGCCGCTGCTGGCGGTGCTGCCCGGCACCGGCGGGCTGACGCGCGTCGTCGACAAGCGCAAGGTCCGCCGTGACCATGCGGACTATTTCTGCACCATAGAGGAAGGCATCAAGGGCAAGCGCGCCGTCTCCTGGCGGCTGGTGGATGAAATCATCCCGAACAGCAAGCTGGAAGCGAAGGTCACGGAACGCACGAAAGAATTCGCGGCGGCATCGAAGCGTAACGGCAACGGGAAGGGCATCAAGCTGTCGCCGATCAGCCGCAGCGTGGAGGAGGCGGGCATTCGCTACGGCCTGGTGAACGTCGATATCAACCGCACCGAGCGCATCGCGACCATCTCCATCAAGGCGCCGGACCATTCGGCCCCGGCTGATGTCGATGCCATGATCGCGCAGGCTGCCGGCTTCTGGTCGTTGCAGGTAGCGCGCGAACTCGACGACGCGATCCTGCACCTGCGGATCAATGAACTCGAAACCGCGATGCTGGTGTTCAAGTCTCACGGCGACAGCGGCAATGTGCTGGCGCATGACGCTTTCCTCGAAGCCAATAAGTCGCACTGGCTGGTCAACGAGATCAGGCAGTACTGGAAGCGGGTTCTGAAGCGGATCGACGTCACGTCGCGCACGCTGGTAACGCTGGTCGAGCCCGGCTCATGCTTCGTCGGTACACTGGCCGAGCTCGTGTTCGCGGCCGATCGCTCCTACATGCTGGTCGGCCAGAAGCAGGGTGACAACCGCGCTCCGCCCGCGATCGTGTTGAGCGCGATGAATTTCGGTCCGTATCCGATGAGTCACGGCCTGACGCGGCTGCAGTCGCGCTTCCAGGCCGACCCCGAGGATGTTGCGCGCGCCGAAGCCCGGATTGGCGAACCGCTCGATGCCGAAGCTGCCGAGGAGTTGGGGCTCGTGACGTTTGCGCTGGACGACATCGACTGGGACGACGAGGTCCGCGTATTCTTCGAAGAGCGCGGCAGCTTCTCGCCGGACAGCCTCACCGGCATGGAGGCCAACCTGCGCTTTGTCGGTCCCGAGACGATGGAATCGAAAATCTTCTCACGGCTGACCGCTTGGCAGAACTGGATATTCCAGCGTCCCAACGCAGTCGGCGAAAACGGCGCGCTCGGGCGCTATGGCACCGGACAGAAAGCACAATTCGACATGACACGCGTCTAGCGATGGGCGCAATAGCTGCGCCGTCTGCCGCCATTCGCATTCCGCACTTCGAGCCAACACCGACACCCCCACGGGAGATCATGCCATGAACATCATGAATGTTGATTATAGTACCAAGATTCCGAACAACGTGAATCTCACCGAGGACCGGCAGGTGCTCAAGGCGCTCGAGGGCTGGCACCCCGGCTATCTCGACTGGTGGAACGATATGGGGCCAGAGGGCTTTCAGGATTCGCTGGTCTATCTGCGCACCGCGATATCGGTCGACCCGAAAGGCTGGGCCAAGTTCGACTACGTCAAGATGCCGGAATATCGCTGGGGTGTGCTGCTGGCGCCGCAGGATACCGAGCGCAAGGTGAATTTCGGCGAGCATATGGGCGAACCCGCCTGGCAGGAAGTCCCCGGCGAATATCGCGCGATGCTGCGCCGCCTGGTGGTGATCCAGGGCGACACCGAACCCGCATCGGTCGAGCAGCAGCGCCATCTCGGCCAGACCGCGCCGTCGCTGTACGATCTGCGCAACCTGTTCCAGGTCAATGTCGAGGAAGGCCGTCACCTGTGGGCGATGGTCTATCTCCTGCAAAAGTATTTCGGCCGTGACGGTCGTGAGGAGGCAGACGACTTGCTGCGTCGTCGTTCGGGCGATGCTGATGCGCCGCGCATGCTCGGCGCCTTCAATGAGGCCACGCCGGACTGGCTATCGTTCTTCATGTTCACCTTCTTCACCGACCGTGACGGCAAGATGCAGCTCGAAAGCCTAGCGCAGTCCGGCTTCGATCCACTGTCGCGCACTTGCCGCTTCATGCTGACCGAGGAGGCGCACCATATGTTCGTCGGCGAGACCGGAGTCGGCCGTGTGTTGCAGCGAACCTGCGAGGCGATGAAGGCGGCGGGAATCGAAGACCCCAGCGCCATTGAAAAGGTGCGTGCGCTCGGCGTCATTGACCTCCCCACGATGCAGAAGAAGATAAATCTGCATTACTCGCTATCGCTCGATCTGTTCGGCTCGGAAGTATCCACCAACGCCGCGAACTTCTACAACTCCGGATTGAAGGGGCGATTCCAGGAAATGAAGATCGAGGACGATCACCGGCTCACCAACGACATCTACCAGGTGCTCAAATTTGTCGATGGCGAAATCAAGCTGGTCGACGAACCGGCGCTGACCGCACTGAACATGCGGCTTCGCGATGATTACACGGCAGATTGTGCCAAGGGCGTTGAGCGCTGGAACAAGATCATCGAGAAGGCCGGCGTCAATTTCCGCTTCGAACTGCCGCACACGGCCTTCCATCGCCAGATCGGCGAATTCCGTGACGTGAATGCGACGCCGACGGGCATCATCCTCAATGATGGGGACTGGGCGCGAGCGAAGAGCGATTACCTGCCCTCGACGGAGGACGGCGACTTCATTTCGTCACTGATGGTGGCGGTCAGCGAACCCGGCAAATACGCCGACTGGATTGCCGCGCCGAAGGTCGGCATCGACAACAAGCCCGGCGATTTCGAATACGTCAAAATCGCCGCCTGACAACGAACCGTCGGACGGTGTACGGGGCCGCGCGCTCCCTCACCGTCCGTCGTTGCAGCATAACGCCTGAGAATCGCGATGAACGCTCCATTGAAACAGCACCTGATCGATCCCGAGATCTGCATCAGGTGCAACACGTGCGAGGAGAGCTGCCCGATCGATGCGATTACGCACGACGACAACAACTATGTCGTCAATGCCGACATCTGCAATTACTGCATGGACTGCATTTCACCGTGTCCCACAGGGGCGATCGATAACTGGCGCGTCGTCGCCGCGCCGTACTCTCTGGAGGAACAGCTTTCCTGGAGCGATCTTCCTGCTCAGCAAGAGTTGGAGAGCGCGAGCGACGGCGGGGCGGTCGAGGCACTGGAAGACGATATCGATGCGCTGCTGGAAGAGGCCCGTAAGGGCCTCGGCGGCAAGCCGGTCGCGCCCCCATCGGCGAGTAAGCCTTCCGTCAATCTCTACAACCGCGGCAAGCCGGCGATGGCCACGGTGACGGGCAACTTCCGGCTCACCCATGCCGACGCCGATTCGGATGTGCGGCACATGATTCTCGATTTCGGCGACCAGCCGTTTCCGGTGCTGGAAGGGCAGAGTATCGGCGTCGTCCCGCCGGGAACGGACGCAGAGGGCAAGCCGCATCAGGTCCGGCTCTATTCGATTGCCAGTTCGCGCGATGGCGAAAAGCCGAACGCCAATAATCTCGCTCTCACCGTGAAGCGCGAGATAGGTGGGGTCTGCTCTAACTATCTCTGCGACCTGTCGCGCGGCGCCAAGGTGCAGGTTACCGGCCCGTTCGGCGCCACGTTCCTGCTGCCAAACGACCCCGCCGCCAATATCTGCATGATTTGCACCGGCACGGGTTCGGCGCCGTTTCGGGGGTTTACGGAACGGCGACGCCGCGCGATGCCGAACGCGCCCGGCCGCCTCACGCTTTTTTTCGGCGCGCGGCGCCCGGAAGAGCTTCCCTATTTTGGGCCATTGCAGAAAGTGCCTGAGAAGCTACTCGGGAAGCACTTCTGCTATTCGCGCGTCCCCGGCGAAGCGCGGGTCTATGTTCAGGATCGCATCCGCAGCGAGGCAGCCGAGGTAATCGCGCTTCTGAACGAGGAGCAGACGCATATCTACATATGCGGCCTCAAGGGCATGGAGAGCGGTGTCGAAGAGGCGTTTTCCGACGTCTGCCGGGCGGCTTCGATGGACTGGAGCGAACTGAAGGCGAGCATGCGGGCGAGCGGGCGCTATCACGTCGAGACGTACTAAGGTATAATTGAAATCGCCGACTTCTCATCTGTATCGCGTGTAAAGATCGAGGATCAGCAGCAATGGCTCAGACGGTGGATCTGACGACGCAAGAACGCGAGTTCGCCGCAGCCTGCATCGATTTTGTTTATGAGGCAAATCCTAGAGCGCCGCGCACTTACAAAATTGACGGCGATCAACTCAAGATTCCGGTTGATCCGCAGATGCGAGAAGCCTTTCTCGACATCGGGCTCAAACGTTTAAAAAAGGTGCTCGGCCTGGCCGTAAGCCATGGCGCGATTGAAAAAGTCGGGCTGGCCAACCTGGAGGTCAGTCTCCGCAATTTCGATCGGAAGATGTCTGTCGTTATGACATAGACCAATGCGCCGGGCTCAGAGGACGGTGACCGTGTTGCGTCAGTGCTGTTCAGAAACTGCCCTTCGACCCATTAGAGGCTTTTGGTCGTGCTTCGGGCAATTGCCATAAAGGCGCGGGCGGCGGCAGTCTGGTAGCGGTGAGCATCCCATAACAGAGCTCCGGAACGGCGGATCCACGGAGGACCTATTGGGATCACCGCCAGGTCTTTCCGGGCATTCAGGCTTCGATCGGCCAGGACGGTAGGCAATCCTCCCGATCTTGCGAGTTCGATCAACGCCTCGACCGAATCCATTTCGACGCGGATATCGAGCTTGACATCCGGCCCGAGCGACTCGTCGAGAATGCGCCGGGTCGCGAATGCCGTTGTTAGCAGCGCCAGAGGACGGCGTGCGAGCGCAGCCAGCGAAATGGATTGCTGCGGCGGCCGGTTTTGCGATTTCGCCAGAACAAGAACCAGCCGCTCCTCGAACAATCGATCGACCCCCAGTTCGAGGTGCTGTGGCGGATCGAAAGCGATTCCGACGTCGAGGTGCCCGGACAGGATGCGCTGCTCGACGCTGCGTGCGTTGCTGGCCTCGACTTTGAGCCGAACGTTGGGGTACTTACGGCTGAAACTGCCGATCATCTGTGGTAGGAACGCCATACTGTAGGTGTGTATGACACCAACGCGAAGTGTGCCGGTCATACCGCCTTCCAGTTCGGCAATCGCGGTCCGTGCCGCCTTGCTCTGGACGATCAATCGTTCGGCATGTTCGCGAAGCGCAAGTCCCGTCGCGGTCAGTTGCATGCCGTTGGATGTCCTGTCGAACAGAACGGTACCTAAATCCTGCTCAAGGGCGCGGATTTGCTGCGAAAGCGTCGGCTGGGCGACCCCAAGGACCTCTGCGGCCTTTGCCATGCGGCCATGCGCTACAATTGCCAGAAAATAGCCGAGGCGCCTGGGGTCCATGGCCGATTACATCCTTCTATCGGATCTATAGTTTTTGCTGTGTTGGCCTATGACGCTTGCCGTGCCACTGCTTGTCAATAATGGATTGGTGCGGCAACTGCCCGGCCCATTTCAAGCAAAAACAGAGTAAATGGGAGGCTTCATGCAGTCACAACTGACCTTTTTAGCCCGCGCGTGGTTTGCCGTAGCGGTATTTGGTTCTGTGGCGATAGGTGCGAGCGGGGCTGTGGCTCAGGGGTATCCAACCAAACCGATCCAGTTGATCGTCCCCTTCGCGGCGGGCGGCGCCGCCGACATTATCGGACGAACGATTGCCGAGAAGCTGGGCCAAATCTACGGCCAGCAGGTCATTGTCGATAACAGGGCCGGGGCGGGATCCAATATCGGCATCAACGCAGCCGCCAAGAGTGCGCCGGACGGTTACACGCTGGTGCTCGCCTCGATTGCCGTGGCGGTCAATCCCTGGCTTTTCAAGTCGATGCCGTTCGATCCGATAAAGGACCTGACACCGCTGACCCTAGCGCTGGAGACACCGAATGTGGTGCTGGTGCCCGCCTCGTCGTCGATCAAGAACATCAAGGATCTGATCGTCTTGTCGAAGGAGAAGGCAAAATCGGGTGGCGCGACCTATGGCTCCGCCGGCATCGGATCGTCTCTGCATCTGGCCGCGGAAATGTTCCGGCAGCAGGCCAATGTCGAACTGACCCACGTGCCCTATCGCGGCTCGTCGCCGGCGCTGACCGACCTGATGTCCGGGCGGATCGACCTGATGTTCGACAACGCCTCGACAGCCCTTCCGCAGGTGCAGGGCGGCAGCGTCCGCGCCATTGCCGTCACCACCAAGCAGCGCATCGCTGCACTGCCGGACGTGCCGACGATCGACGAATCCGGCGTGCCGGGCTTCGAGCTTGCCAACTGGTGGGCCATTTTTGGTCCGGGCCAGATGCAGCCGGCGCTGGCCGAGCGCATCAGCGCGGACATCCGCAAGATTCTCGCCGATCCCGACGTGCAGAAGCGCTTCGCGGATGTCAGCGGTCGTGTGATCGCATCGACGCCGCAGGAGCTTGCCGCACATCTGGCGAAGGAAAGCGCCAAGTGGAAGCAGATCGTCGATGCCGCGGGGATCCGCGGCAGCCAGTAACGGCAATTCCTGCCATCAGGCGATCAGCTACTCAGGAATATCAAGCGCGCTCATCGCGAGAGCGCTCAGGGAGAACAATGTGAATAAGTTGGTTTCAGGTTTCATGGCATCCGTCGTGTTTTTTGCCGCCTCGGCTGCATCGGCTCAGGACGTCAAGCCGCTTAAGCTGGGCGCCGTGCTCGACATGTCCGGCCTGTTTGCCGACATCACGGGGCCGGGCAGTGAGGCCGCCGCCAAGATGGCGGTCGAGGATTTCGGTGGTGAAGTGCTTGGCCGCAAGGTCCAGATTGTCGTCGCCGACCATCTCAACAAGTCGGACCTCGCCGCGAATTTCACCCGAGAAATGATCGACAACCAGGGCGTCGAAGCCATCGTCGATGTCGCGGGCTCGGCCACGGCGCTGGCCGCCGCCGAAATGGCCAAAGCGCGTGGCAAGATCATCATGTTCAATGGTCCCGGCGCGGTGAGGCTCACCAACGAGGCCTGCGGTCCTTATATCGTCCACTACACCTATGACACCTATGCGCTGGCCAGCGTCACGGGCCTGGCCACGGTGAAGCGCGGACTGAACAGCTGGTTCTTCCTCACGGCGGACTACGCGTTCGGTCAGGAGCTGGAGCGCGATACCTCGAACATCGTCGTCAAGGCCGGCGGCAAGGTGCTCGGCAGCGTCAAGCACCCGATCAATACGTCGGACTTCTCGTCGTTCCTGCTGCAGGCCCAGAGTTCCAAGGCCAACGTGATCGGTCTCGCCAATGCCGGCGGCGACACCATCAACGCAATCAAGCAGGCAGCGGAGTTCGGCCTGACCCAGTCCGGACAGAAGATGGCGCCGTTGCTGGCCTTCATCTCCGACATCGACAGCGTCGGACTGGAGACCGCGCAAGGCCTGCTGCTGGCCGAGGCATTCTATTGGGACCTCAACGACGAAACCCGCGCTTTCGCCAAGCGGTTTATGCAGCGCACCAAGCGCGCACCGACCTCGGCACAGGCTGGCGTCTACTCGTCGGTTACGACCTACCTGAACGCGGTCAAGAAGGCCGGCACCGTCGAATCGGCCGCCGTGATGAAGGCGATGAAGGAAACGCCGATCAACGACATGTTCGCGAAGAACGGCCGGATCCGCGAAGACGGCCGCATGGTGCACGACATGTACCTGTTCGAAGTGAAGAAGCCGTCGGAATCCAAAGCGCGCTGGGACGACTACAAGCTGCTTGCAACGGTCTCCGGAGACGACGCGTTCCAGCCGCTCGCGGCTTCGCGCTGCCCGCTGATCAAGAAATAGCCCGCACGAAGTCTGCGAACAGCGGATCACCGGTGACGGTTCCGCGATCCGTCAGCCCGGTCGGGGACAACAGGAAGATGCCTATCATGAGCAGCAGCGTGACAATCCGCGTCGATGCGGTCGAGACGATCCTGATCGACGTGCCGACGATCCGCCCGCATCGCCTGTCGATGCATACGATGAACAGCCAGACCCTCGTCCTTGTCATGATCCGGTGTTCGGACGGGACGGTCGGCATCGGTGAAGGCACGACTATCGGCGGCCTCAGCTACGGTGAGGAGAGTCCCGAAGGCATCAAGCTCACCGTGGACACCTACATCGCCCCGGCGATCATTGGTGGGGTTGCGTCGCGCGTCGCGTTGCTGATGAACGAGGTAAAGCGGCGGGTCAAAGGCAACCGTTTCGCCAAATGTGCGGTGGAGACGGCACTGCTGGACGCGCTCGGCAAGCGTCTCGACCTGCCGGTGTCGGAACTGCTCGGCGGCCGGCAGCACGACAGTCTGCCGGTGGCCTGGACGCTGGCCAGCGGTGACACCAGACGCGATATTGAGGAAGCCCAGCAGATGCTCGATGCGCGCCGCCACAACATTTTCAAGTTGAAGATCGGCTTGCGTTCCGTGGACGACGACGTGGCGCATGTGGCGGCCATCAAGAAGGCGCTCGGCGACCGCGCCAGCGTGCGAGTCGACGTAAATCAAGCCTGGAGCGAGCCGGAAGCGCGGCGCGGCATTCCCGCTTTGGAGGCGGCCGGCGTCGACCTCATCGAACAGCCGCTGTCGCGCGACAATCGCGGCGCCCAGGCCCGCCTCAGCGGCCGCTTCGCGGTGCCGCTCATGGCCGACGAAGCCCTGCATGGCACGACGGATGCTTTTGACATCGCGGCGCGCGGTGGCGCCGACGTATTCGCGTTGAAGATCAACCAGGCCGGAGGGCTCTACGATGCGGTCAAAATGGCTGCGATCGGCGAGGCCGCAGGCGTCGGCCTGTATGGCGGGACGATGCTGGAAGGCGGTGTCGGCACCGCGGCGTCGGCGCAGGTGTTCTCCGTGCTGCCGAAACTCCCATGGGGTACCGAGCTGTTCGGGCCGCTGCTGCTGACCGAAGAGATTCTCGCGACGCCACTGCGTTACGGCGACTTCATGTTGCAGGTGCCGACAGGTCCCGGAATTGGCGTCGAACTGGACATGGACCGGGTCGCGTTCTTTCGTCGTGATGGCTAGGCGCCGCGTGACCATTCATCCCGTGCAAAGACAGGAGTTTGAGTCATGCTTTTTTCCTGTAGAGATGGACGTACAGATCCCGCCGGGGCTTGCTGCCGATGTAGTCGATTAGAGCATCTTCGTTTTGAGATGGACCATTCTCTCCGCAAGAATTTCTCATCCTGAGGAGCGGTCGCCTTCGACCGCGTCTCCAGCGAATGGCAACGCCATTCGATCGGGATGGGCGACAAACGCTTCATGGTTCGAGACGCGCGCCAAGTGGCGTGCTCTTCACCATGAGGACGGCGAGTAGGCTCAATCCAGAAAAGCTCTAGTTGAAGAAGACCGAGCGCGAACGCGCACAGGAGATGCAAAGCAGCAGCCAGTGGCGCCATCTTTGGAGGGGCGCCGGACGCTATGCCAACGTCAGCATTTTCGGTGTCGAGAGCAACGAGGCGCTAAACAACGTCCTGTCGACGTTGCCGCTGTTTCCCTTCATGTGCGTGACAGTGACGCCCTTGTGCCGGCATCCTTCACCGGTTCGCGCTGACGATAGCTAAATGAACGAAGCCGTTTCTTGCCACATGCTATCGCTCGACTCGCCGAGCCCACCCATGACCAAATCCGCGGCGGCATCGCGATCCTGCCCGGGATGGCTTCTCCGGTTCCCAAGTGAACGGGCCAGGATCTGGCTTGCAGCGGACCAAGCCCCGCTGCAAGCCAGACGTAGCTATTCAAGGATGTAGGTCTCGGGGACGCACGTGCGATCCTTGTACGGCATCAGCCAGGGCGCATAGTAGGCCTTGGTGATGATCGCGCCCTGGATCATGATCTGCTTGGGCGCGGTCTGACCGCGAACGATGTTAGGTAGCCTGGTGGTCTGCCTGAGCTGCTGCCGGTTTGATGGACACCAAATTTGGGTGTTTGGACTGCCCCTGTTTCGGTAGACAAGCCTAGCCTATCCTTGGAGCATAGGAGGCAGCTTGTGAGTACACAGAGATTTACCCCGGAATTTAAAGAAGAAGCGGTCAAGCAGGTCGTCGACCGCGG
>NZ_JAQGJT010000090.1 GCF_028290495.1 Tardiphaga sp. | reverse complement strand
GCCCGCCCGGTGCGGTACTTGTGATGGACAGCCGCAAGGATGCCCGCGCTGCCTCCGCCGGCGCCATCCTAGTGACCCGTCTGATGAAGCGCGGCGTCGCCGGCGTCATCACCGACGGCGGCTTTCGTGATTCCGCCGAAATCGCCAAACTCGGCTTTCCCGCTTTTCACCATCGCCCGAGCGCGCCGACCAATCTGACCCTCCATCAGGCCATTGAGATCAACGGCCCGATCGGCTGCGGCGACGCTCCGGTGTTTCCCGGCGACGTCATCCTTGGCGACAGCGACGGGGTCATCGTGATCCCCGCGCATCTCGCCGATGAGATCGCCAATGAAGCGTTCGAAATGACTGCTTTCGAGGATTTCGTCACCGAGCAGGTGCAGAAGGGCAGGGGCATTTTCGGGCTCTATCCGGCGACGGACGAACAGACGCTGGTGGATTTTGCGGCGTGGCGGAAGACGGAGGGACGCTGAAGGAGCTGTCATTTCCAGCTTGGCTGGATCTTGTGAGCTTGCTGCTACAACTGTCACGTCGCTCGCAAGCAGGCCTCCCTGCGCGCCGGACCGACCGAGTTCGATCATTCTATATCAGATCGAATTGCACGCAATGGTTGATTGTTTGAGATTTACCCGCGAAAATTCCGAACCCGCTTCACCATCTGTTCGACATGCGCGATCGGCGTCTCGGGCTGGATGCCGTGTCCGAGATTGAAGATGAACGGCCCGTTCGCATAATTCGCCAGCACGTCGTCGATCGCGCGGTCGAGCGCCTCGCCGCCGGCGATCAGCACCAGCGGATCGAGATTGCCCTGCACCGGAACCTTGCTCTGCACGTGCGCGCGGATAAATGCCGGCTCCGCCGCCCAATCGATGCTGACGGCATCGACGCCGGTGGCCTCGATATAACCCGGCAACATCGCGCCTGCGCCGCGCGGGAAGCCGATGATTTTTGCGCCCGGCGCTTTCGCTCGCACGCCATCGATGATGCGCCTGGTCGGTTCCACCGACCAGCGCTGGAATTCGCGCGCCGGCAGGATACCGGCCCACGTATCGAAGATTTGCAGTACGTCGGCGCCGGCCTTGAGCTGGCCGAGCAGATAGGTGATCGAGTTCTCGACGATGGCGTCGATGATTTTGGCAAACGCTTCGGGATGGCGGTAGGCCATCATCCGCGCCGGCCCTTGGTCCGGTGTGCCCTTGCCGGCCACCATGTAGGTCGCGACCGTCCACGGCGCGCCGCAGAAGCCGATCAGCGTGATCTTCGGATCGAGTTCGGCGCGGACCCGGCGCAGCGCCTCGTAGACCGGCTCAAGCTTGGTGAAATCCGCCTGCGGGTTCAGCGTCGCCACCTTCTCCGGCGTGTCCAGCGGATCGAGCCGCGGACCTTCGCCGACTTCGAAGCGGACCGAGCGGCCGAGCGCGTAGGGGATCACCAGGATGTCCGAGAAGATGATCGCGGCGTCGAAACCGAAGCGCCGGATCGGCTGCAGCGTCACTTCCGTGGCAAAATCCGGATTGAAACACAGGTCGAGAAAGCCGCCCGCCTGGGCGCGGACCTCGCGGTATTCCGGCAAATAGCGCCCGGCCTGCCGCATCATCCATAGCGGGGGCACGTTCTGGCGGTGGCCGTGGAGCACGTCGAGGAACGGTTTGGCGGTCGGGGACTGGGTCAAGCGGCGTGTCCGTGGTTGGTCGGCAGGGCGTATGGGCGGTCCCTGATACACCGCCGCCCGGCGGTTGGCGAGGCGAGCAGGCGCCCACGAAGCGGCGTTGCCATTGACGCAGCTCAATACGCCGGTGGCCGGAAAATAGTGGGGTGATTGACGTAACAACGAAGATGAACGACATGAACCAGATGACCGCAAATCCCAGTATTTCCGCCGATCAGCAGCGCGACCGGGCCAGGATCTGGTTCGAGTCGCTGCGCGATAGAATCTGCGCCGAGATCGAGACGCTGGAGCGCGAGGCGCCGGCCGAGCTGTTTCCCGGCGACCCCGCCACCTTCACCTATAAGCCATGGACACGCGCCACCGGAACCGGCGGCGGAATCGGCGGTTTCCTCAGCGGCGGGCGGCTGTTCGAGAAGATCGGTATCCACACGTCGTCCGCCAACGGCCGGTTGACGCCGGAAATGGCGAAAACAATGCCCGGCGATGGCGAGCAGCTGGATTACGTTTCCACCAGCATCAGCCTGATCATGCATCCGCGCAGTCCGCGGGTGCCCACCGTGCACATGAACACGCGATTTCTCTCGACTGCGCAGGGCTGGTTCGGCGGCGGCGCCGATCTGACGCCGATGCTGGCGGCGCAGCGCACGATGGAGGCGCCCGACACCGTCGCCTTCCATGCCGCGATGCGCGTCGCCTGCAATGCGCATGACCCTGCCTACTACGACAAGTTCAAGGCCTGGGCGGATAGCTACTTCTACCTGCCGCATCGCGGCACCGCGCGCGGCGTCGGCGGCATCTTTTACGATCACCTCAACAGCGGCGATTTCGACAGGGACTTTGCTTTCACCCGCGATGTCGGTTCGGCGTTCCTCGATGTCTACCCTAAAATCGTCCGCGCCCGCATGATGGAGCGGTGGACCGAGGCCGAGCGCGCCGAGCAACTCGCCATTCGCGGGCTCTATGTCGAGTTCAATTTGCTGTACGACAAGGGCACCATGTTCGGCCTGCAGACCGGCGGCAATATCGAAACCATTTTGAGCTCGATGCCGCCGCTGGTGAGCTGGAGCTAGAGTTTTTTAAATTGAGCCCACCGTCCTCATGGTATCGCGTGCGGGACAAGAGACGCTTCACCCCCTCGCCCTTGGACGGCGCCGCGCCGCGAACTCGGCCGGCGCAGCAACAAGTCCTCTGCCGTCAGCGACGCCATCCTGCGAAATGAAGTTCAGCAGCGGCATCTCGCTGGCTGCGACCTTTGAAGGCGAGTTCTCGGATGTGACGCGTTCTTACGCCGGCAAGGGCGTGGTGCGGTACCAGTGGTAGACGTGGAGGCGCCGCGGCTACAACTTCACTCGATCACGTCGTCCGCGCTGGCGAGCAGTACCTCGCCGATGGTGACGCCGAGTGTCCTGGCGGTCTTCAGATTGACCACCAGCTCGAACTTGGTAGGCCGTTGAACGGGCAAGTCAGCGACGACGGCCCCCTTCAGGACGCGGTCGATGTAAGTAGCCGAACGGCGGAACAGGTCGGCATAGTCGATGCCGTAGGACATCAGCCCGCCGGCCAGCACGAATGAGCGCTGAAAATAAACCGCGGGCAGGCGATGCTGCGCGGCCAAGGCCACGATGGCGTCGAGATGAATGGTGGCGGAGATGTCCGTCAGAACCAGCAAGCCGCTGTGCGCTTCGCGGCTCAGCTCCGCCATCACGCCGTCGATCTCGGCAGCGTCCCGATAGGCGGCCGGTCGTACGGTGAGAGCAAAGGACGATGCCGCGTTCTCGATGACCGGCATCATGAGCCCGGCATAGAGCGCCGTCGCAGAGTTGTAGAGCACGGTTGTGCGCGCGATCGGCGGCGTGATCTGCGTCAGCATGGCCAGCCATTTGGCCGCGATGGGCGGATCGAAATCGCTGAAGCCGGTCGCGTTGCCCCCGGGGCGGCCCACGCTCTTGACGAAGCCTTGCCCGACGGGGTCGGTGACCATCGCAAAGATGATCGGAATGCTGCTGGTCTTGCGGCGCAGCGCGGCGACCGACGGGCTGGCCTGGTCAAACAACACGTGGGGGGGCGAGGCGACCAGCTCCGCGGCGTAGCGCTCCAGCAAAGGCAGGTCGCCGCCGGCCCAGCGCCAGTCGATCCGCAGGTTGACGCCGTCGCGCCAGCCGAGCGTTCCGAGGCCCTGCAGCAGCGCCGCGGCATAGGTTTGCGCCACGGGGTCGGTCGCGGCGTTGGCCATCAGCACGCCCAGGCGCATCCCGACCCGCGCCTGCGCGACCGAAGGACCGGAAGCCAGCGTCGCCGCAATTCCCGCCAGGACGGTGCGTCGTTGCATGTTGAACTATCTCGCCGTCCCGGTAAAAGCACCGGCTTCGCGCATATCCGACAAGGTCGATCCAATCAAGTACGTCGTCGGCGCATGCCTAATTTGGACCGACCGGGGAGAAGGAGGACTTCCCGATTGTGCGCTCCTGGCGGGATAAATCCATGATAGATGATGACGACCGGCACTGTTGATCACCGCCGCCGCAGAGGTCTTCGAATGAGACGATGCGACCTGTCCGTATTGTTGGCCGCTTTTGCTGCGGCGGGCTTGCCGCGCCCCGGAATGGCGCAGCCGGCTCGGACTTTTCGCATCGGAAGGCTGAGGCCGGCCTTCGCCAAGCGCGCGGGCGCGTCATTCGGAGCCATGTCGGTCAAGAGCCTCGCGCACATGTTGCCGCCCGACGAAGTGACCGCGTAACCATGGAGAGACCGCTGGCCCCTCCGGGGCGAATTCGATTGAGCCGGCCGCGGCGCTCGCTGTTCGTCAAATATTTTGTCACGCTGTTCATCGCCGTGGTGGTGCCGCTGCTGCTTGGCGCCGCGAGCGAGGCCTGGTTCGGCTACCGCGACCAGCGCGACATGCTCGGCGATCTGCTTCAGGCGGAATCGCGTTCGGCTGCCAACCGCATTCAGACCTTCGTCGACGGCATCCGCGACCAGCTCGGCTGGGTGGTGCAACTGCCGTGGACCCCGGGCGAGGACGAACGGCACCGCATCGATGCGCTGCGGCTGTTGCGCCAGGTGCCGGCGATCTCGTCGATTGCGCTGGTCGATGAGGCCGGCATCGAACGCGCCTTCGTCTCGCGCCTCGGCCTGAACCGGGTGGGCCGCGGCGTCGACATGTCGGCGGACCCGGCCGTCGCCGGTGCCCGCGCGGACAAGGTCTGGTTCGGGCCGGTCCGCTACGAGCGCGGCTCCGAGCCGTACATGAGCATCGCCATGGCCGGCAATCGCGCGGCGGCGGGGATTGCCATCGCCGACATCAACCTGAAACTGATCTGGGAGGTGATCGCCGCAATCAGGATCGGCGATACCGGCCAGGCCTTTGTGATCGACGATTCCGGCCGGCTGATCGCGCACCCCGACATCAGCCTGGTATTACGCGGCAACAGCGCCTCCGACGGCTTCGGTCGGCTCAGATCCGCGGTCGCCGCCGGCAACGGCGCGGCGGTCGTCACCTCCGATGCCGATGGTGAGGCGGTGATCGCCACCTCCGCGCGCCTCGACGGTCTCGGCTGGACCGTGATCGCCGAGCAGCCGGTGCAGGAGGCCTTTGAGTCGATCCGCGCCGCGTTGTGGCGCTCGCTGGCGTTGATCGCGATCGGTTCGCTGTTCGCGCTGTCGCTGGCCTGGTGGCTGGCGCGCCGAATGTCCGGGCCGATCCGCCAGTTGGAAGATGGCGTGCAGCGCGTGGGGGCCGGGCAGTTCGACCACCGGATCGCGATGTCCACCGGCGATGAACTGGAACAGCTCGCAGATCGATTCAACGAGATGGCCGGCGAGCTCGCGGTTTCCAAGGAGAAATCCGAACGCATCAACCGGCTGAAGCGCTTCCTCGCGCCGCAGGTGGCGGAGCTGGTCGAGCATTCGGGACAGCAGGGGCTGCTCGATGGACAGAGGCGCGAGGTGGTCGCGATCTTCGGCGACCTGCGCGGCTTCACGGCGTTCTCCGCCCATGCCGCGCCCGAGATCATCATGGGTGTGCTCGGTGAGTACTATGCAGCGCTGGGCGCGGTGATCACACAGCACCAGGCGACGCTGACCGGCTTTGCCGGCGACGGGCTGATGGTGCTGGTCAACGCGCCGGTCGAATGCGACGAGCCGGCGCTGCGCGGGCTCCGGCTTGCCATCGATATGCAGGCCGCGGTGCAAGCGCTGATCGTCGGCTGGCGCGCCGCCGGCCACACCATCGGTTTCGGCGTCGGCGTCGCGATGGGGGCGGCCACCGTCGGCACGGTCGGCTATGAAGGCCGCATCGACTACACCGCAATCGGCAGCGTCGTCAATCTGGCGTCGCGGCTGTGCGGTTCGGCGGTCGATGCGCAGATCCTGCTGGATGCCGTTGTCGCCGAAGCAGTGGACGGCACCGTCGATGTGACGTGCGTCGGCGAACGACCAATCAAGGGCTACGACAAGCCGCTGCGGGTTTTTGCAGTGTCCCGCAGCTGAACTTGCCGGATGCGTTTACTCGGCGGCGGCCGCCGTCGGCAGCAGCGTTTTTTGCACCGCCCAGGACAGGTCGATGTTCAGCGAGAACGCCGTTGAGCCTTCGTCGATGATCGCCTGCGGATCGGCGGCCAGCGTGCCGGCGCGATCGAGCGCGGCGCGATAGCCGGCCTTCAGCGCCGCCAGATCGGCATGACCGGGAAAATCGTAGAACGACAGTTCATCCGGCTGCAGGCCAGGCGTCTTGGCCAGCAGTCGCTTCAATATCTGGCCGCCCGAGAGATCGCCGAGATAGCGCGTATAGGCATGCGCGATCAGTAGTTCGCCGTCGCCCCTGGCGGCTGCCTCGATCCGCTGCCCATAGGCTTCGCTGGCGGGCAGCAGGGCCACGCCAGAGAAATCGCCACCGCACATCGCGCGGAGGTCGGCCTCCAGCGCCGAGGCGCGATCAAGGCGATAGGCGGCCAGTGCAGCAAGCGCCGGCGTATCGCGGTGACGTTCAAGGCCGGCTTCCAGCGCGCGGTAGGCCGGCAGCAGATTACGTTGCAGCAGGATATAGCCCTCGCGCGTGGCCTGGCCGCGCAGCAGTTCGCGGATGATGCCGGAACGCTCGGCCTCGGCGTGCAGGGTCTTGGTGCCCGCATAGAGCGCGCTCACCACGCTGACGGGCGTGGCGTAGTCGGCAATAGTCGTGGTCATTCTCAGTCTCTTTCCATGCGATATCGCCGAGCGATACCGCCCCCGCGTCGCGGAAGCTGTTTCAGGCGTTGTGCGTCATCTGATGGATCAGGCCGCGTGCCGGCGGGAGCGGGGCTGCATCGGCGGACATCATATCGGCTCTTCCGGCGGCGACAAGGCCGGGGGCGGACCCGGCGCCAGTCGTCTCAGTGCTCCGCGGGCTTCGACGCGCGCGTCAGCCGCAGCCGGCCCTGGGTGCGCGGCAGGAATTGCGCGCCTTGCTCTCCGAGAAACCGTCGCATCGCCTGTGCCGGCGGCAGCAGCACCTTGTCCTTGCGGCCGAGCACGAACCATTGCCGGATGATCGGCAGCCCGACCACATCCAGCATTACCAGCCGGCGCTCGTCGAGTTCGGTCGCCACCGTATGCGCCGAGATGAAGGCGATACCGAGCCCGGCGATCACCGCCTGTTTGATGGTCTCGTTGCTGCTCATCTCCATGCCGATGGTCGGACGGATCCGGGCGGATTCGAACAATTGCTCCATCAGCCCGCGTGTGCCGGAGCCTGGCTCGCGCGTCAGGAACGTCTCATCAGCGAGATCGCCGAGCGCCAGCCGCGGTTTCTTCGCCAGCCGGTGCGCGGTGGGGGCGATGATGACGTGCGGATGATCGCCGATCAGATCGACGTCCATCTCGATATCGACCGGCGGCCGGCCCATGATGGCGAAGTCGAGATCGTAGCCGCGCAGCGCCGCACAGATTTCCTGGCGGTTGCCGATCGTCAGCCGCACTTCGATCTCCGGATGCAGCTGGGAGAAGCCGGAGATCGCAAACGGCACAAAGTATTTCGCGGTCGATACCGCGCCGATCGAGATCCGCCCGCCGGTTTTGCCGGCCATCATCTCCAGCGAGGTCGCGCAGGCCGCCATCGCGGCCTCGATGCGCTCGGTCAGCGCCAGCACCTCGCGCCCGGCGTCGGTGAGCAGCATGCCGTCGCCGGTGCGCTGGATCAGCGGCAATCCTGCCAGCGCCTGCAAATTGCGCAACTGCAGCGTCACCGCCGGCTGCGTCAGATGCAGTTTTGCAGCGGCCGCCGTGATGCTGCCGCTGGCTTCAAGGGCAGCCAGAGCGCGCAGTTGGCGGATCGAGACATCCCGAAAGCGCTTCGACATATAAATAAATCTTTTGCCAGAGCTAAGATAACGAAATTTCCCTTATTTACGGGCAGTCGTCAATATCTGTGGGCAACAGGAGCGGTCGCCTTCGGGCGGGTCAATGCAACAACGCCTCGTGCCAAAAGGGCGGTGCATTTCCTGGGAGGCGACGATGACCAACGACCTGACGCTGTTTCGGCACACCAATCTGTTCGCAGGGCAGGACCCCGTCCGTCTCGCGGTGGCGGCGGCCGTGGATGCCTTCGCGGCGGCCTCCATCGAGATTTCCGAACTGATCGGCCGCGGCGCGCTGGCCGGGATTACCGGCGAGGCGCAAGGCGGCCAGAATGCCGATGGCGACGTCCAGAAGGACCTCGACGTCCGCGCCGACCAGATCATCCGCGCGACGCTGAAGAAGGTGCCTTATGCGGCGCTGGCCTCGGAAGAGGCCGAGACCTATGAGGTCGGCGACGCCTCCGGGCCGATCTCGATTGCTTACGACCCGCTCGATGGTTCCTCGAACATCGAGACCAACATGACGGTGGGCACGATCTTCTCGATCATGCCGGCCGTCTCCGGCGAGACGCCATTCACCGCTCCGGGCAGCGCGCAGATCGCCGCCGGCTTCGTCGTGTACGGTCCGCAGACCTCTCTGGTTCTGACGCTCGGCGACGGTGTCGACATCTTCACGCTCGACCGCGCCGAGAAGACTTACAAACAGATCCGCAGCCGCGTGAAAATTCCGGCCGAGAGCGCTGAATATGCCATCAACGCCTCCAATCATCGCCACTGGGAACAGCCGGTGCGCGATTTCGTCGAGGAATGCCTCGCCGGCGAGGAAGGCCCGCGCAGCAAGAATTTCAATATGCGCTGGATCGCATCGCTTGTGGCGGAAGCCTATCGCATCCTGATCCGCGGCGGTGTGTTCCTGTATCCGTCGGATGCCCGTGAGGGCTATGGCGATGGTCGTCTGCGGCTGCTCTACGAGGCGCATCCGATGGCCTTCATCATGGAGCAGGCCGGCGGCGGCGCCATCACCGGCCGCGCGCGCATCCTCGATCTCGCCGCCTCCGCCATCCACCAGCGCGTGCCCCTGATCATGGGTTCGATCAGCAAGGTCCAGCGCATCGAACTGCTGCACCAAGATCCCGCCGCCGCGACCAAGGCCGATCCGTTGTTCGCGCGCCGGGGCCTTTTCCGTGTCTAGAGGGCTTCATGTCGCGAAAGCATCCGATCATTTCGATCACCGGCTCGTCAGGCGCGGGCACCACTTCGGTGAAGCGGACCTTCGAGCAGATCTTTCGCCGCGAGAAAGTCGAGGCGGCCTATATCGAGGGCGATGCGTTCCATCGCTATGACCGCCTCGAAATGCGCAACCGGATGGCGGAACAATCAGAGCGCGGCAACAAGCACTTCAGCCATTTCAGCCCCGACACCAATTTGTTCGAGGAACTGGAAACCACCTTCCGCGACTACAGCGCCACCGGCACCGGCAAGACTCGCTATTACATCCACGACGACATCGAAGCGGAAAAGCACGGTGGTGCGCCCGGTACCTTTACCGCGTGGCAGTGCCTGCCGGACAAATCCGACCTGTTATTTTACGAGGGCCTGCACGGCGCGGTGGTGACCGAAACCGTCAACGTCGCTCAATATGCCGACCTCAAGATCGGTGTGGTCCCCGTTATCAATCTTGAATGGATCCAGAAGCTGCACCGCGACCGCAGCGATCGCGGCTATTCCACCGAGGCCGTCACCGACACCATCCTGCGGCGGATGCCGGACTACGTCCATTACATCTGCCCGCAATTCACCGATACCGACATCAACTTTCAGCGCGTGCCGACGGTCGATACATCCAATCCCTTCATCGCGCGCTGGATACCCACGCCGGATGAATCGATGGTGGTGATCCGCTTCAGGACGCCGCGCGGCATCGACTTCCCCTATCTGCTGTCGATGATCCCCAACAGTTTCATGTCGCGCGCGAACTCCATCGTGATTCACGGATCGAAGCTCGATCTGGCGATGCAACTGATCCTGACGCCGCTGATCCTGCAATTGATCGAACGCAAGCGCGGGGCGAAATAGCGAGAATTCAAGCATCAACCAACTGGAGGATTCATGGCACGCATTACCTTGCGGCAATTGCTCGATCACGCAGCCGATCATGGCTACGGCGTGCCGGCCTTCAACATCAACAACATGGAGCAGGGGCTGGCGATCATGGAGGCGGCCGCTGCGGTCGATGCGCCGGTCATTCTGCAGGCCTCGCGCGGCGCGCGCTCCTACGCCCATGACATCATGCTGGCCAAGATGATCGACGCGCTGGAGGAAATGTATCCGCAGATCCCGCTGTGCATGCATCAGGACCACGGCAACGAGGAAGCCACCTGTGCCACTGCGATCAAGCATGGTTTCACTTCGGTGATGATGGACGGTTCGCTGAAGGCCGACGCCAAGACCGCCGCCGACTATGACTACAATGTCGAGATCACCCGCCGCGTCGTCGAGATGGCGCACTGGATCGGCGCCTCGGTGGAAGGCGAACTCGGCGTGCTCGGCTCACTGGAGCATGGCGGCGGCGAGCAGGAAGACGGCCACGGTGTCGAAGGTCAGGTCAGTCGCGATCAGTTGCTGACCGATCCCGAACAGGCCGTTGATTTCGTCCGCGCCACCCGCGTCGATGCGCTGGCGATCGCGATGGGCACCTCGCACGGCGCCTACAAGTTCTCGCGCAAGCCGGACGGCGACATCCTCGCGATGAACGTGGTTGAGGAAATCCACCGCCGGCTGCCGAACGTCCATCTGGTGATGCACGGTTCGTCCTCGGTGCCGCAGCCGCTGCAGGACATGTTCAACGAATTCGGTGGCGAGATGAAGCCGACCTGGGGCGTGCCGGTGGAAGAGATTGTCCGTGGCATCCGGCACGGCGTGCGCAAGGTCAATATCGACACCGACTGCCGGCTCGCAATGACTGCGGCGTTCCGCAAGGTGGCGTCGTCCAGCAAGAGCGAATTCGATCCGCGCAAATTCCTCAAGCCGGCGATGGACGCGATGCGCGACCTTTGCCGCGAGCGCTTCGAGCAATTCGGAACCGCCGGCCATGCGTCGAAAATCAAGGTGATCCCGCTGGCGGAGATGGCGAAGCGCTATCGCTCAGGCGCGCTCGATCCGCAGATCGGCATGACCGCGGCCGCCGAATGACCAACCACACGATCCCCGCTGAACGCATAACCTGAGGAGACCCACATGAACGAGCATGCTTCGATCACGGTCCGCGGCAAGGATCGCTACAAGTCGGGCGTCATGGAATACAAGAAAATGGGCTACTGGGAGCCCGACTACGTGCCGAAGGACACCGACATCATCGCTTTGTTTCGTGTAACGCCACAGGAAGGCGTCGATCCGATCGAGGCCTGCGCCGCGGTCGCTGGCGAATCCTCCACCGCGACCTGGACGGTGGTGTGGACCGATCGCCTCACGGCGGCCGAAAAATATCGCGCGAAATGCTACCGCGTCGATCCCGTCCCGAACGGGCCCGGGCAATACTTCGCATATATCGCTTATGACCTCGATTTGTTTGAGAACGGCTCGATCGCCAACCTCTCGGCGTCGATCATCGGCAATGTGTTCGGCTTCAAGCCGCTGAAGGCGCTGCGGCTGGAGGACATGCGGCTGCCGGTCGCCTATGTGAAGACGTTCCAGGGTCCGGCCACCGGCATCGTTGTGGAGCGCGAGCGGATGGACAAGTTCGGCCGTCCGCTGCTCGGCGCTACCGTGAAGCCTAAGCTCGGCCTGTCCGGCCGCAATTATGGCCGCGTGGTGTATGAGGCGCTGAAGGGCGGGCTGGATTTCACCAAGGACGACGAGAACATCAACTCGCAGCCCTTCATGCACTGGCGCGAGCGCTTTCTGTATTGCATGGAGGCCGTCAACAAGGCGCAAGCCGCGTCCGGCGAGATCAAGGGCACCTATCTTAACGTCACCGCCGGCACGATGGAGGATATGTACGAGCGCGCCGAATTCGCCAAGCAACTTGGTTCGGTTATCATCATGATCGATCTCGTGATCGGCTACACCGCGATCCAGTCGATGGCCAAGTGGGCACGCAGGAACGATATGATCCTGCATCTGCACCGCGCCGGGCACTCCACCTATACAAGGCAGCGAAACCACGGCGTCTCTTTTCGCGTCATCGCGAAATGGATGCGGCTGGCCGGCGTCGATCACATCCATGCCGGCACGGTGGTCGGCAAGCTGGAGGGTGATCCGGCGACCACGCGCGGCTACTACGACATCTGCCGCGAAGACCACAACCCGATGCGGCTGGAGCACGGCGTGTTCTTCGATCAGGACTGGGCCAGCCTCAACAAGCTGATGCCGGTGGCGTCCGGCGGCATTCATGCCGGACAGATGCACCAGTTGCTGGGCCATCTCGGTGAGGATGTAGTGCTGCAGTTCGGCGGCGGCACTATCGGCCATCCCATGGGCATCCAGGCCGGCGCCACCGCCAACCGCGTGGCGCTGGAGGCGATGATCCTCGCCCGCAACGAGGGTCGGGACTATCTGCACGAAGGCCCGGAGATTCTCGCAAAGGCGGCGCTGACCTGCACGCCGCTGAAATCGGCGCTGGAGGTCTGGAAGAACGTCACCTTCAACTATGAATCCACCGACATGCCGGACTATGTCCCCACCGCCAGCGTGGCCATGTAAGGAACAAAGCAATGCGCGTGACCCAAGGATGTTTCTCGTTCCTGCCCGATCTCACCGACGACCAGATAACCCGGCAGGTGCAATACTGCCTGGACAACGATTGGGCGGTGAACCTCGAATTCACTGACGATCCGCACCCCCGCAATAATTTCTGGGAGATGTGGGGCCTGCCGATGTTCGATCTGCGCGACGCTTCCGGCGTGATGATGGAGCTCAACGAATGCCGCAAGGTCTATGGCGATCGTTACATTCGGCTGTCGGCATTCGATTCCAGCCACGGCTGGGAATCGGTGCGGCTGTCCTTCATCGTCAACCGGCCCGCGGTTGAGCCCGGCTTCCGGCTGGAGCGCCACGAGGTCGAGGGCCGCAACATCCGCTACACCACCAAATCCTACGCCGTCGATTTCCCCGAGGGCCAGCGCTACGGTGGATCGTGAGCACGCTCGCGGTGGCCGAGCCAAGCGACGCGCCGGTCGAACGCATCAATCTGCGGGCGGAGTTCAACGAGATCGGCATCGGCGAGGTGCTGGACCAGCTCGATCGCGAATTGATCGGGCTGAAGCCGGTCAAGACGCGGATCCGCGAGATCGCATCGCTGCTGCTGATCGAGCGTATCCGCAAGCGGATGAATCTGACGTCGGAAGTGCCGACGCTGCATATGTCGTTCACCGGCAATCCCGGCACCGGCAAGACCACGGTGGCGCTGCGGATCGCCAGCATTTTGCACAAGCTCGGCTTCGTGCGCCGGGGGCAGGTGGTGTCGGTGACGCGCGACGAACTGGTCGGGCAATATATCGGCCACACCGCGCCGAAGACGAAAGAAATATTGAAGAAGGCGATGGGCGGCGTGCTGTTCATCGACGAGGCTTACTACCTGCACCGGCCCGACAACGAGCGCGACTACGGCCAGGAGGCGATCGAGATCCTGCTGCAGGTGATGGAATCGCAGCGCGAGGACCTGGTGGTGATCCTCGCCGGCTATGGCGACCGCATGGACAAGTTCTTCGGCAGCAATCCCGGCTTTCGCTCGCGCATCGCCCACCACATCGATTTCCCCGATTATGCCGACGATGAATTGCTGGCGATCGCCGAACTGATGCTTGGTGATATGAACTACGAATTCAGCGCCGATGCCCGCGCGGCGTTCGTCCGCTACATCGCGCTGCGCAAGAGCCAGCCGCTGTTCTCCAATGCCCGTTCGATCCGCAACGCGCTGGACCGGATGCGGCTGCGTCAGGCCAACCGGCTCGTCGCCGATCTCGATCGCGTGCTCTCCGCCGACGACATCATGTCGCTGGAGGCGTCGGACGTGCTGGCGAGCCGGGTGTTCTCAAAGGCGTGAGCCAGGCAGTCGCCGGCGCTATCGCCGACTCCTGGTTTCTACGCTTTCCAATCGTATGGAAAAGAGCCGCCGGG
>NZ_JAQGJT010000039.1 GCF_028290495.1 Tardiphaga sp. | reverse complement strand
GCCGCACCGCTTGCGATCACGGAGGTCTGGACGCCGGTGGCGAGATCGATGGCGTTCAGCGTGTCGGTAACCGTCGCGCCCTGCAGGTAGACAATGGAATTGCCGTTGCCGTCGGTGACGATGTTGTTGCTGACACCGGAACCGGTGGCGACCTGCGCTGCCGCCGGAGGAGCGGCGTTCTTGAAGGTGATGGTCTTGCCGTTGACGTTCAGGGTCGAACCTTCCTGAACCAGTGTGCCAAGCGTCGCAGCAGTGATGGTACGCTGCTTGGTGACAGTCACGTTGCCAGCACCGATCGACGCCGTCAGGCCAAGACCCTTCAGAAGGTCGGCCTTGCCGGTGATGCTGAGATCCGCACCGGTACCGGTCGTCAGGGTGAGAATACCGGAGCCGATGGCGGCGGGAGTGCCCGACGAGGTCGAGAGCGTCGCAGCGCCTGCTGCGTTGATGGTCTTCTTGACGCCGCTGGCGAGATCGATGGCATTCGCCAAATCCTGCACCGTCGCCGTCGGGGTGCCGGTTGTCCCGATGTAGACGGTGGAGTTGCCATTGCCGTCGGTGACGATATTGCCGCTGACGCCGGATCCGGTGGGAACCGCCGCTGCCGCCGGGACCGAGCCCGACTTGAAGGTGATGGTCTTGCCATTGACGGTCACGACGTCACCGTCGGAAGGCGCGCCATTCGCCGCGATGGTTGTGGCACTGGAGGTGCCGGCCAGTGTCAAGCCAAGGGCAAGGCTGGCAGCAGTACCGGCGCCGTCAGCGGCCGCCACGCCAACCAGCGACGCGGAGGTGCCGCCAAGCGTGATCGCGCCAGTGATAGCAGTGGTACCGCCCGCGGTGCCGTTGGTAACGACGTTGCTGACCGCGGTTGCGCTGGTGAAGGAAGTGGTGCCGCGCAGGTCGAGCGCGGTTGCGCCGGAGATCGTCGCAGAGACGTTGGACTTGGTCGAATAACCGACCGTGGTCTGCAGCGCCTGGTTGGCGATCGACTTCGCGGTATCGACCAGCTTCTGCAGCGAGGTGATGCCGGTGTTGGCTGCCTGCAGAACCTGCACGCCGTTGCCGATCCCATCGAGCAAATTGCTGATGTCGCTGGCGCGACCATCGAGCGCCTGGGCAGTGAAGAAGTTGGTGGGATTGTCGAGCGCGGTATTCACTTTCTTGCCGGTCGAGAGGCGGCTCTGCGTGGTAGCAAGCAGATCGGCGGTCGATTGCTGCGAAAGCAAATTCTGGCGAACGGACGACGAGAGAACAATGCCTGACATATTGATGCCCTTCTGGGAGACGCTGATACAACGCCGCAAGTTTTCCTTCGGCGACAGGATCACCCTGTGCCGTTAGGACTACCCGAGAGTTAAATTGGTGCTAGGTACAAATACGCAGAAATGAAAGCAGCCGAGTGAACCGCATGCGGTTCTGCCCTTTCAGCTGCGACCAATGAGTGAGCTCTCGCTGCGCCGCATCGGGCCAACAAACGCCCGATACAAAAAAGCGGCGGGGTTTCCCCGCCGCCTTGAGTTGATGTTTTGAAGCCGGACTTAGCGGAGCAGCTGGAGCACGCTCTGCTGCGAGGTGTTGGCCAGCGCCAGCGCGGATACCGCGATCGACTGGCGGGTCGACAGCGCCTGGCTGTTGGCCGCTTCCTCGTTGGTGTCGGCCAGCGTCAGGTTCGACGAGCCGGTCGACAGCACGTTGATCAGGTTCTTGGCGAAGTCCTGACGGATCTGCACGATCGACAGGTTGGAGCCCAGCGCCGAGGCCTGCGAACGCAGCACGCTGCTGGCGATATTCAGCGAATCCAGCGTGGTGTTGGCCGAGGTGTTGTCGAGGAAATCGACGTTCTTGGTCATGGCGCGAAGGCCGAGGCCGGCCGGCGTCAACGTGGTGCCGGCGATGTTGAGCGTCGACTTGCCGGTCTCGTTGAACACCAGCTTGAGCTGATCGCCAGCCAGCAGGTTGATGCCGTTGAACGAGGCGTCCTGCGAGGTCGTGGTGATCTGGTCGATGATGTTGTTGTACTGCGCAACGAGGTTGGCGCGCGAGGTCTGCGAAGCGTAGTCCGTCACCGGGGTCGTCGCGGTCAAGCCGTTGAACAGCTTGCCGGCGCCGGCCGCCGAACCGCCAACGGTCCCGATCGAGGACGAGGCCGCATCGTTTGAAGTGGTGATGGTCAGAAAGCCGGTGGGATCCAGAACGGCCTGCAGGTTGTTCGGGGCCAGCGCGGCGTTGAGCTGCGCCAGGGTCGAAACCTGTCCTGCGGCGGTACCGAAGGTGATGTTGGAGGCGATGCTGGACGTATTGGTCGCGGTAATCGACAGCGTCAGCGCCGGCGGGCCGCCGAGCGCGGTCGGACCCGGCGTGCGCGTCGCGGTAACGGAGGTACCCAGCCCGAGCGCGGCCAGCGCCGTGGTGTTCGAGCTAACGATCTTGAGGTCGGACGCGGTGCCGGTATGCAACGTGACCTTGCCGCCGGCGACCGCCGAGCCGGTGCCACCCGACAGCGCGTCGATCTTGCCCAGCAGTACGGTGACGGTGTCGCCTATATTGATTTCGTTGGCGCCGGACGCGCCCGAAGCCTTGAAGGTCAGGCTCTGGCCGTTGACGGTGATGGTGTCGTTGGCAGCAAAGCTGGTCGAGAGCGAGTCGGAGTTGGCAGCGCCGGACAGCAAGGTGGCGCCGGTGATGGCAGTGACTACCGTCAGCTTGCTGTTGACCACGGAGCCGTCAAAGGTGTTGTCGACCGGGTTCGAGGCTCCCAGCAAATTGTCGGACGTGGCGCCCGGATTGATCGGCGTCGTAATGGTCGACTTGCTGGAATAGCCGACCGGGATTTGCAGCGCCTGGTTGGCGATCGACTTGGCCGTATCGACCAGCTTCTGCAGCGATGTGATGCCGGTGTTCGCCGCCTGCAGCACCTGGACGCCGTTGCCGATGCCATCGAGCAGGTTGTTGATGTCACCGGAGCGGCTGTCGAGCGCCGCTGCGGTGAAGAAATTCGTGGGATTGTCGAGCGCCGTGTTGACCTTCTTGCCGGTCGATAGCCGGTTCTGAGTGGTCGACAACAGTTCTGCAGTGTTCTGCAACGAGAGCAGATTCTGACGAACGGATGCCGAAAGAACGATGCCTGACATGTTGTAACCTTCCTGATCCTCGCGGCACGTCGACCTTCAGTCGCGCGACGCATGGCAACGCTTCCGGCGAAGGAGATCGCCATAACGAAGCCGGTGATGTTTTAACGCCCTTCTGGAAGAGGGATCTCGACGCACCCGTGCGGGTGTCACCGGATCAAAAACGGCCGATTCTCGGCCTGCCTGCTTCCTGCTTAACCCTACTATGGCGGCGCACCCTTTAATTTATGGTTAACAGGCCATTAAGGCCGCGGAAAAAGTGTCCCAAAACGGAAAAGGCCCGGAAAGCATTGAGCTTTCCGGGCCGAAAGGCCGCTTATTCCGAACGAAAAAGGGCGGCGGGGTTTCCCCCGCCGCCCGGTATTCGTTGGTTGCTTGCGCCGAACTTAGCGGAGCAGCTGGAGAACGCCCTGCTGCGCGGTGTTGGCGAGCGACAGCGCCGAGACGGCGATCGACTGGCGGGTCGACAGCGCCTGGCTGTTGGCCGCTTCCTCGTTCGTGTCAGCGAGCGTCAGGTTCGACGCACCGGTCTGCAGCACGTTGATCAGGCTCTTCGAGAAGTCCTGACGGATCTGCACGACCGACAGGTTCGAACCGAAGCTCGAGGCCTGCGACCGCAGCGTGGTGGAGGCGGTGGTCAGGCTGGCCAGGGTCTTGTTGGCAGCCGCGTTGTCAGCGAAGTCGGTACCAGCCGTCAACTTCGACAGGCCGAGACCGCCGGGACCGAAGCTGACGCCGGAGATGCTGAGCTTGGAAGTGCCGGTTTCGTTGAAGGTCAGCTTCAGGGTGTCGCCATTGAGCAGGTTGACGCCGTTGAAGGACGAATCCTGCGCAGTGGTGGTGATCTGATCGATGACCTGGTTGTACTGGGCGATCAAGCTGGCGCGAGTGGCCTGCGAGGTCGGATCCTTGACGGCGTTGACGACGGACTTGCCGTTGAACGCAACGTTAGCGGTGGTGACAGAGGTACCGCCGACGGTGCCGATGTTGGCCGAAGCCGCATCGTTGGTCGTCGAGACCGAGATCGCACCGGTGGTGTCGATGCTGGCCTGGAGGTTGTTCGCCGCCAGAGCAGTGTTCAGCTGGTCCAGGGTGGAAACCTGGTTGGCTGCGGTGCCGAACGTGATCGACGTGGCGGTGCCGCCGCCGGTAGCGCCGATGGTCAGCGTCTTGCCGCTGAGCGCCGGAGTGGTACCAGCCGCACGAGCCTGAGTAGCGCCCGTGCCCAGACCGAGAGCGGCGAGTGCACCTGCATTTGAGCTTGTGATCGACAGGTCCGAAGTCGTTCCGGTGTGGATCGTCAGCGCGCCAGCAGCTACCGTACCGGCGGTCGACGCACCCGTCAGACCGTCGATCTTGCCCAGCAGGTTGGTGACGGTGTCGGTGATGTTGATTTCGTTGGCGCCGGAAGCACCCGAAGCCTTGAACGTCAGGGTCTGGCCATTGACGGTCAGGGTGTCGTTGGCAGCGAAAGCGGTGGTGAGCGAGTCGGAGTTGGCCGCGCCCGACAGCGTGGTAGCGCCGGTAAGCGTGCCGGGAGTCGTCAGGTTGTTTACCGCAGCGGCACCGGTGAAGGTGGCATCAACCGGAGTGTTGCCGCCCAGCAGGTTGCTGGCAGTAGCACCAGCGTTCGCAGCGGTCGTGATTGACGACTTGGTGTAGCCGACCGTGGTCTGCAGCGCCTGGTTGGCGATCGACTTGGCGGAGTCGACGAGCTTCTGGATCGAGGTGATGCCGGTGTTGGCAGCCTGCAGGATCTGCACGCCGTTGCCGATACCATCGAGCAGGTTGTTGATGTCGCTCGAACGCGAGTTCAGCGACGACGCGGTGAAGAAGTTGGTCGGGTTATCGAGCGCCGAGTTGACCTTGTTACCGGTCGAAAGGCGGTTCTGGGTTTCCGACAGAAGCGATGCAGTGGACTGCAGCGAGAGCAGGTTCTGGCGGACGGCGGACGAGAGTGTGATGCCGGACATGTTTGATACCTTCCTGGTACGTTAAACAGCGATCTTCTTGATCGACTGCTGCAAGATGGACCCCAGACTCTAAAATTCGGTAAAGGGAACCTCGACAATTGATAGCCACCTCAAGGTGTATTCAGGTAGTTTCGCCATCTCGCAAATGCAAAAAACCCGACTCTCGCGAGCCGGGTTTTCTGATCGCTATCAATGGGTTCAGGAGGAAGTCGGTATCTGGACCGGCGACGGCGCCGTGGTACTTGCCGGCGCGGGCGGTTGTGTCAACCGCGCCCGTCTTTAAAGAAACTTAACCAGGCTCATCTGGTACAGTTTCGAAGTCGCTTGATAGGACGCCTGCAACGCAGTCTGCAGCGCCAGGATCTTGGTGGCGACCTCGTCGTCGTTGATGCCCTCGATGGAATCCAGCAGCGTCTGGCTCAGCGCCTTGGTCTGGGTCTGGCGGTCCGTCGCCGCCTTGATCGAGACCGACGCACCGGCGAAATCCGCCTGGATATCCTGGATCGACTGCGTCCCCGCCACCGGTGCCAGGTTCTGCGCCACCCGCTGATTCAGCGCCGCCACCTGGGCATTGGCGTCTTTCGCCACGTTCGGGTTAGCGATGTTGGTGACATCGATCGAGAACGCCGCAAAGACCGCCACAGTCTGCAGCTGCGAGCGCAGCGCCGACTCGTCCGCGCGCGCGCCGTATTGCACGGTGATGGACTGATCGACCTGTGCAACGGCCGAGCCCCGCGCCGAGCCATTGGCCGTCGTGTTGGCTTCACCCTTGTACCAGCTCACCGTGTTAGCCGAACCATCGACCAGCGTGGTCGCGGACGCTCCGCCGGTGCCAACCCGCGTGGGCGGAGAATCGAAGAAATTATTACCCGCCGCGATCGCGGACGCGGCGACCATCGGGCCCCTGGCCAGATTGCCGACCGACGTGGTCAGTGCGGCGTTCAGGTTGGTGGCGGTTGCATCAGAGGTGGCGCCGAGCTCGAAGCTGTTATCGGGCATTGGCGACGTTCCCGCGGCGACCGCGGTCATCTCGATGGTCTCGAGCGTGTTGTCCGGCATCGTGAAGGTGAATTTGACCTTGTCGCCCGGATTGGGGTTCGTGGCGCCGAGATCGACCGAGATCGCGGCCGGCGTCCCGGTCGGCCCGGTGACGGTGGCGCCGGTCAGCGTCGAGCTGACGTTCGTCAATTTCATGCCGAACACCGACGGCGACGCGTCTTCTGCGATCGACACCGCGGTCGAGCCGGCAACCTGGGGCGCAATCGTCAACCGGCCTGTTCCGGTACCGAGATCGGCGACCTTGCGCTGCGCAATGACGGTCTTCAGGCCGTCCTTGATACCGTCGCCATCCATGATCTCGCTGGAAGACGCCACCGGCGCCGTATCGGTCGCGCGGCCGGAGAACAGGTATCGGTCCCCCGACTTGGTGTTGAGCATGTCCACCGAGTCGACGAAGCTGAGCGTTGCGGTCTTCTGCCCCGCGGTCTGGCCGGTATTGTCGAGGGTGGTGCCGGCGCTGACCGCAGCCCCTTTCACCGTCGAACCGATGTCCACGAGCCGTTGCAGCGACAGGTTGGCGATGCCGATGCGGGTGTTGAGGTTCACCGCGGTGTCGGCATAGCCGGCCATCGCGGTGATCTGCGAGCGCAGGGTGATGGCCAGGCTGCGACCGCTGCCCTGCCCCGCATAGGTGCTGGACACCTTGCCGCTCGACAATTGCTGGGTCAGCGTATCGAGCTGGCTGCGCAGGTCGAGAATGCCCGAGCCGATATAGGATGTCCGTCCGCTGACGCCGCTAATGGTCATGACTATTACCTCAGAATGCCTGCATCAGGGTCTTGTACATATCGTTCACCGTCGACATCACGCGCGCATTGGCCGAATAGGCGTTTTGCAGCGACAGCAGATGTGCCATCTCGTCGTCGACATTGACGCCGGAGGTGGCCGACATCTTCTGCTGCAACGTCGCCAGCACGACGTCCTGGCCGCTGGCGAGCTGCTGCGCCGCGGTCGCCTGGGCGCCCTGCGCGCTCGTGAACTGCTGCATGTAGCTCAGCAGCGTGCCCTTGAACGGCGTGCTGGCGCTGCCCACGCCTTCCGAAGGCGTGTACTGGAACGTCGCCTTGGTGAGCTGCGACATGATGAAATCGACGCGCGTGGTGTCGCCGGCGACGGTCGTCGGGCCGAACAGGACGAGCTTCGACGGATCGGCCGTCAGCGCGGTGTTCACCGCCAGACGCCCCGCGAGGCCGGTCATCTGCGAACCCACGCCGGTGATTGCGCCGGTGTAGGCGCTGCCGGTATCGGTGAACAGCGCCAGTTGCGAACTGCCTGACGTCAGCGAGCCCGGCAGCGCCGTGGTGGTCACCGAGGCCGCGTTGAGCGTGGTCATCGTGGGGTTGTTGCTCACCGTCGCCGCGGAGATCGACGAGCCGGTGAAAGTGAGGTTGCCGTTCAACGCGGTGTTGAGCTGCGCGATGATCGAGGCGTCGCTCGCCGAAAAATCGATACCGTACACGACGTCGTTCGGATCGGCCGTCACGTTGTTCGACAACGGCAACGCGCTGGGATCATCGACCCGCATGATCGAGACCTGATGCTGGACGCTGTTCGCATCCGTATAGGTCAGATGCATGATATTGCCGGCTTGCATCCCGGACATATCGAGCGTCGCGGCTTGGGAGCCGGCCGATGGCTGCGTGATCGTGGCCGGCGTCGTCTTGTCGGACAGGGCGCTGGAGATCTGTGCCGCAAACTGGTCGAGCTGGTCCTGCGCCTCGACCAGCGTCTTGTCGCGCAATTCGGTATAGGCGGCGATCTTGCCCGACTTGATCGCGCCGCTGGCGGTGAGGTCGATAGACCCGCCATTGGCGAACGAGACAACGACCGAGCCGAGCTTGCTCTTCGACGGGTCGGCATCCCACTCGGTGTTCGGCGTCACCGTGCCCTGCGCGTTGAACGACAGCGTCGCAGCTTCCTGGCCGACCAGCTGCACGCCGGAGCCGGTGAACACAGTGACCTGGTTGGCGCCGTTGGTGGTGACGCGGATGTCCATCAGGTCGGAAAGCTGCGTGATGTACTGGTCGCGTTGGTCGAGCAGCGCCGCCGTCGACGAATCCGTCGAGGTCCCGCCATTCGGATTGGCCGCCAACTGGTTGTTGATGGTCGCAATCTGCTTCATCAGGCTGTTGGCGGTTTTGACGGAATCGCTGATGCCGTTCTCGGCCGCGCCGCGCAGGCTCTGGATGCCCTGCGTCATCGAATTGAGTTGCTGCGACAGCACCGCTGCCGCATTGACGACGCCGATCCGCGCCGACTGGCTATCGGCGCTGGTCGCCAGCGCCTGCACCGCGGTGGTCAGGCCGGTGAAGGCGGCTTCCAGCGTGCCGGCCGAACCGGGATTGCCGTACATGCCCTGCAGCTGCTGCAGGAAATTCGAGCGCAACGAGGCATAGCCCGCGCCGGAGGTTTCCGTGCGGAGCTGGGCCTGGATGTACTGGTCGAGTTCGCGGTTGACGCCAACGATAGTGACGTTGCTGCCATACGACCCGGAGTTGGACGAGACCTGGTTGACCGTCTTCTTGACGTAGCCAGGCGTCTCCGCATTGGCAACGTTCGACGAGACCAGCGACATCGCAGCCTGGTTCGCACGCAGGCCGGACATTGCAATGGAGAGTGCGTCGTTGAGACTCATGACTGACTACCGCTCTGAAAAATCACCGGCGAACTCCGCGCGGATTAACGCATCACGTTCAGGAGATCCTGCACCATGGTGTTCGCCGTCGTGATCACCTTGGTGTTGGCCGAGTAGGCCTGCTGGGTGACGATCAGCTTGGTGAATTCGTCGGCGATGTCGGTGTTGGACGATTCCAGCGATGCGCCGGAGATGCTGCCGCCCTTGCCGTATAACGGCTCGCCGGATTCGTTGGTGACTTCGAACGCGCCGCCGTCGATGCGCTTGAGGAAGTCGGCGCCGTTGAAGGTCGCGACGCTGACTTCCGCCAGATCGATGTTGCGGCCGTTCGAGTAGCTGCCGACGACGCGGCCTTCGTTGCTGACCGAGACGCTCTGCAACTGGCCGGCGGCGTAGCCGTCCTGTTTCAGCTGGTTGACCTGGGCGTTGCCGTTGGTGTCGGCGAACTGGGTCAGGCCGCCGGTGCCGAATGCCATGGTGACATTGCCCAGGCTGACGCCGCTCACGGTCAGGCCGCTGAGGGTGAGCTGGCCGATCACCGGCTGCATCTGGCCATTGGTACCGAACTTGAAGTCGGTGCCGACGTTCTGCCAGGCCACGGCGGAGCCGGTGGCGGCGGGGTTGGTCTGGTAGAACAGATTCCAGGTGTCGGTCCCGCCCTGCGTCGCCGAAGCCACCTTGGCCCAGCGGAATTGCAGGCTGACCGGCGCGCCGTTGCCGTCATAGGCGGTGGCCGCGCCGCCGCTGATCGATTCATCGAGGAAGGTCTGGTTGTCGCTGCCGATCACGACGCCGGTGCCGGCGGTGCCGCCGCCGGTGCGCAATGCCGTCACCGTGCCGGAGAAGCCGAGCGACGCAAAGCCCGTCGATGACGACGAGGTGAGCGAGAAGTCATTGGTGGTGCCGGTGTTCAGCGTGATGGCGCCGGTGCTCGACACGGACGAGGCCGTCGAAGTGCCGGTGAGGCCGTCGATCGTCGAGAGCAGGCTTCCGACGGTGCTGGCCGGGGCGGAGAGATCGATAAAGGTGGTGTCGGTCACCGGCGCCGGCGCGGCGCCACCGTTATAGAACGAGATCGTCTTCGTTGTCGTGACACCGGCGTTGGTCAGCTTGAGGGTCATCGTATCGCCCGCGATGAAACCGGCCGGAAGCGAATCCGTGCCGGACGCGCTCAGCAGCGCGGTGGCCGACGTAATCGCCACCGCCGGCACCTGGAAGTTGGTCTTCGCATTGCCGATGGTGGTGGTGTTGCCGAACGGCGTCGCCGGCGTACCCAGCGGACGCGGATTGGAGACGAAGTCAGCCGACCGCAGCAATTCTGATCCCGGCACAGCGGTGTTGTGCTTGGTGGTGAGCGGATAGCTGGCGAGATTGGCGCGGTAATCGATCTTGGTGGTCTGCTGGGAGGGCAGGAAGTCGTTCTGGAATCGCAGCACCTGCGGCGTGCTGCCGCTCGGATTGCCGGTCGAAGGATCGATCGGCACGCCTTGCAGGTAGTAGCCGGCGCCGTTGACGAGGTAGCCGTTCTTGTCGAGCGTGAAGTCACCGCGCCGGGTGTATTTGTTGACGCCGTCGAAAATCGGCGTGGAGTCCGAGACGCTGCCCGGCTTCTGCACCGCAAAGAAGCCGTCGCCGTTGATCGCCATGTAGGTCGCCACCGTCGACGAGGTGACCGAACCGGCGATGGTGTTGGTGCTGCGCGATCCCGCGGTGACGCTGCCGGCCAGCTGCGCGCTGTTGCCGGTATCAGGAATGAGATCGAGGAAGCTGGTATCGATCCGCTTGAACGCCGTGGTCTGGGAGTTCGCGATGTTGCCGGAGATGTTTTCCAGCGCGTAGGAGTTTGCGCGCAGGCCCGCGACGGAGGTGGTGAGAGCGCCGAAGATACCCATGACATTGTCTCCAACTTCGATCCGGGCGGCCTGCCGGTTGCCAAATGATGGCCGCATTCGAAGGAGATGTCGCAAGCGTCATGCCAAGATAGAAAACTTCATGTTTTCAATCGGATAAAGAAAAACCCCGGTCAAAAGACCGGGGCACAATTGCCTAGCTGGGAAATTACTGCCGGGATCACACGGCGAATTTGGTCGCGACCGCTCAGCTTGCCGACGGGGTGGCCGGTTTGAAGATCATCGCAAAACCGTCCATGCAGTAACGCAGGCCGGTGGGCTTCGGACCGTCGTCGAAGACGTGGCCCAGATGGCCGCCGCAGCGGCGGCAATGGATCTCGGTGCGCACCATGCCCAGCGTGGAATCCTTGCGCTCGGCCACCCCGTTCGGCAGCGGCTGCCAGAAGCTCGGCCAGCCCGTGCCGCTCTCGAACTTGGTCTCCGAGGCGAACAGCGCATTGTCGCAGCCAGCGCAGGCGAAGGTGCCCTTGCGCTTTTCCTTGTTGAGCGGGCTGGAAAACGGCCGCTCGGTGCCTTCCTTGCGGAGGATGTCATATTGCGCGGGCGTCAGCTGCTTGCGCCATTCCTCGTCGGTCTTCATCACTTCAAATTTTTCATCGGCCGCCTCGGCCGGCGAACCTCGGAGCCATTTGAAAGTCATCAGCGCACCCAATCCGGCTGCAGTGGTCAGGAAAAATCGGCGATCGATCATGATGGTCTCCCTCAGAGGTCGAGACAGTGATCTCGTTCGCCTTCAAATACGGACGAAGCACGGGGAAGTTACACGCTTGCCGGTAGATTTCTCTCACTTTCCTGCGAGAGGTGGATTTACCCGTCAGTCCCCTCATCCGGCGACGGCGACCCGCCAGTGCCGGCCCGCAGATTGGCTTCCGCCAGACGCTGCTCGCGAATCCACTCCCGGGCCTTGGCGCCTTCGCGGTAGCGCGCCAGGGTGCCGGCGAGCGCCGCGCTCTGGCGGTTCCAGATGCCGATGCCGTGACCAGCAATGCGGCCGGTGCGGCCACCGGCCCAGACCAGCTCGAACGGCGAAAACAGCTTCCAGCGATCGTCGCGATCGAGGATCCCCGAGACGATCAACCGACCGGCCATCGCGGTGGTGTTGAGGCCCTGGCGACCGAAGCCGCTGGCAACCCACAGACCGCGGCGCAACTCGCCAATCTGCGGCATGCCGTGCACGGTCTGCCCGACCGCACCGCCAAAGGTCTCGGCGATGGCGACCTTGCCGAGCTGCGGAAACAACGTGCGGATGCGCCGCGCAATGGCCCCGGCAAAACGCTGCGGCCGGGCCTCCCAGGTGGTCTCGGGACCCGACCACATCAAGCGGTCGCCGCCGACGATACGGAACAGGTCGATGCCGTCGGTATCGGTCACCGAGCCCGGGAAGGTGATCGCCTCGGCCAACCGTTCGCCCAGCGGCTCGGTAATCGCCCCGAAGCGCCATACCGGCAGCAAGGTCTGCGACAGCCGCAGTGCGGGTTCGCCGAGATGGATGTTGCCGGCCAGCACGATCTGCGAGGCCCGCAGCCGCGCCGAGGGCGTCACGATGCGCTTGCGGATACCGGCGGCGTCGAAACTGATCACCGGCGTGTCCTCATAGATCCGCACCCCCGCTTGCCGCGCCAGCGCCGCCAGCCCCTGCAGATAGGCCGGGCCGTCAATCTGGAATGCCCGGGGATAATGCACGCCGTGAAAATAGCGTTTGGTCTTGAGCGCGTCGCGGACGCGGTCGATCTGCCAGCCATCGACCTCGGTGTCGAAATCCTCGCCGAGCATCTGCAGCCGCGCGATCAGCCGGTCGCCGACATCGACATTGGAGACCTGCAGCGCGCCATCGCTGCGCGAAAGGCCCGGCATGCGCTCTTCCGTCGCATTGGCGCGAACGGCTTCCGCCCCCTGCTGCGACAGCGCCCATAATTCGCGCGCGTCTTCCAGGCCAACCCGCTCGATCAGATCGGCGAGCGGCAGACCGAAGCCCGGCATCACCGTGCCCATCTGGTTGCCGGAGGCGTTCCAGCCGACATGGCGGCCTTCCAGCACAGCGACGCTGGCGCCGCGTCGCGCCGCTTCCAGCGCCACGCTGAGGCCGGCCAGCCCTGCCCCGACCACGCAGACATCGACGTCCAGGTTGATCGTCAGGCGCGTGCGTTCCGGGCCTGCGGCCTCGGAGCGATTTGTCTCGCTTGCGGAAGCTGGTGTCATGTCGTTTTCTTACGGACCCGCCCGGCGCTTGTCACCTTGTCGTCGGCGCCCATGTCGATTAATCCGCAGACCATACCGGCGCCGCGGCGCCCTCTTGCCCGAATCGAGACCGCACCATGCGTCGCCTCCTGCTGCTGCGTCACGCCAAGACCGAACCGGACGCACCGAGCGGCAGCGATTTCGATCGCCGGCTGGACGACCGCGGCCAGGTCGACGCCGCCGCGATGGGCGCCTGGCTATACCGCCATTCGCCGCTGCCTGACCTCGTCTGCGTCTCCACCGCCGTGCGCGCACGGCAGACCTGGGATCTGGTCGCCGCTGAAATGCCCGACGCCACGCCATTGGTGGCGCATCTCGAGGAGCTGTATGGCTCCGGCCCGGCCGAACTGCTGGCGGTGATCCGCGCCGCGGCCGTCGAGGATCCGAAGCTGCTGATGATCGTCGGCCACAATCCCGGCTTGCACGAGATCGCGCTCAGCCTGATTGACGGCGGCGACGCCGACGGCCGGAAGGCGATCGCCGGCAATCTGCCGACAGGTGGCATCGTCGTCATCGACTTCGCCATCGAGGACTGGAACGACACAGCCTTCCGCGGCGGCCATCTCGTACAGTTCGTCAGCCCTAAGCTGCTAAAGAGCGAATAGTCGCACGCGGCCAGCCGCGATTGTGCTACACTCCGGCGTGATGGAGGCGCCTATGTACAATTCCATTCTCGTTCCGGTGGATCTCTCCGAGATCGACCTCGCCAAGCCCGCAATTGCCCAGGCGGCGACGCTGTCGCAGACCTTCGGCGGCACGGTGCGGCTGCTCAACGTGCTGCCGATGACGCCGGTGATGCTGGCGGAATATGTCCCGGCGGATTTCGACTCCCAGCAGCGGGTGGCGTCGGAGGAAGCGCTGGCGCTGGTTGCGCTAAACTGCGGCATCGATCACGCTAGGATCTCCAGCGTGGTCCGGCAGGGCGGCATCTATCACGAAATTCTCGAGGAGGCGGCGGCGATCAAGGCCGACCTGATCGTGATGACCTCGCACCGCCCGGCGATGCGCACCTATTTCCTCGGCTCCAACGCCGGCCACGTCGTGCGCTACGCCAAATGCGCAGTGCTGGTGGTGCGGCCGACGGCGAACCGCTGACGGTTGCAGCCGCGCATCGCGAAGGCATATCGGCAGGCGTCCCTCTTCCCGCCCGACGAAGCGAAGCTTCGCCGGGCGGGAAGAGGGACGCACGCTGATGCTCTAGCCCCATACTTCTTTCGCTACATCGACGGCGAGCGTCAGCTTGGCCCACTGTTCGTCTTCGCTGAGGATGTTGCCTTCCTCGGTGGAGGCAAAGCCACATTGCGGCGACACCGCGAGTTGCTCCAGCGGCGCGAATTTCGCCGCTTCCATCAGACGCGCCTTGATGTCTTCCTTTTTCTCGATCTCGCCGAACTTCGAAGTGATGACGCCGACCACCACGACCTTGTTGCCCTTGGGCAGGAAACGCAGCGGCTCGAAGCCGCCGGCGCGGTCTGAATCATATTCCAGGAAGTAGCCGTCGTAATTCGTGCCGGCCAGCAGCGTCTCCGCGACCGGCTCGTAGCCGCCCGAAGAAATCCACGTCGAGCGGAAGTTGCCGCGGCAGACATGCGTGGTGATCACCATGTCGGCGGGCCGTTCGGCGATCGCGTAGTTGATGATGCGCGCATAGATCTGCTGCAGGCCGTCGGCTTCCTCGCCGCGGGCGCGGATCTTGGCCAGTTCGTCCTCGGAGCACAGATAGGCCCAGACGGTGTCGTCAAGCTGCAAATAACGACAGCCGGCGTCATAGAACGCCTTCACGGCCTTGCGGTAGGTTTTCGCGAGATCCTCGAAGAACACGTCGAGATCGGGATAGACGTCTTTCGAGATCGCCTTGCGGCCGCCGCGGAAATGCAGCACGGACGGCGACGGGATCGTCATCTTGGCAGTCACGCCGGCGATGTCGGCCTGGCGCTTCAGGAAGCGGAAGTGCTCGAGCATCGGATGGTCGTCGGGGAAATCCAGCTTGCCGATCACACGCACCGAATCGTGACGGGTCTCGACGCCGGCGAACTGGATGCCGGTGTCGGGGTGATACATTTCGCAGCCGGTCAGCTTGGCAAGGAAGTCGAAGTGCCACCACGAGCGGCGGAATTCGCCATCGGTGGCGAGCTTGAGGCCGATCGCGGCCTGTTTGTGCACGACCTTCTCGATCTCGCTGTCCTCGATCTTGCGCAGATCGTCGGCGGTGATTTCGCCTTTTTCCAGCCTGGCGCGGGCGTCCTTGATCTTCTGCGGGCGCAGCAGGCTGCCGACTTCGTCGGCGCGGAACGGGGCGGTAGTTCTCATCATGGTCTCACTCCACTGTGATGGCCCCGGCCGGTTCAGCCGGCCAGATGCTTGGTTTTTTCGCTGGCCGCACCCGCCACACCGAGAAAACGCTCCAGCACCGTTGGATCGGCCTTCAGCGCAGCACTCGGCGCGTCATGCACGATGCCGCCGCGTTCCAGTATCACGACCCGGTCGGCAAGCCCGAGGATTTTTTGCGCGTTCTGCTCGACGATGATCGAGCAAATGCCGCCGGCACGGGTGATCTTGCCCAAAGCCGCCAGCAGTTCCTCAACGATAATCGGCGCCAGCCCTTCGGTCGGCTCGTCGAGCAGCAGCACCTGCGGGTTGAGCACCAGCGCGCGACCGACCGCCAGCATCTGCTGTTCGCCGCCAGACAGCTGGTTGCCGAAATTCGCCTTGCGCTCCTCGAGACGCGGAAACATCTCGTAGACCTTCCGCACCGTCCACTCGCCGGGCTGCGCGACCGCGGTCATGTTTTCTTCCACCGTCAGCGATCGGAAGATGTTGCGTTCCTGCGGCACCCAGCCGATGCCGACGCGGGCGCGCTGATCGGCGCGCAAGGTGGTAATGTCCTTGCCGCCGAGCGACAGCGTGCCGCTGAAACGCTTGGTGACGCCGACAATGGAATTGATCAGCGTGGTTTTGCCGGTGCCGTTGCGCCCGAGCAGCGCCAGCACCTGGCCCTCGCCGAGACTCAGCGTCATTTTCGGAATCACCACGGCCTGGCCGTAGCCGGCGCAGAGCTGGTCGATGGCGAGAAGATCAGACATCAGCACCCTCGCCCAGATAAACCGCCTTGACGCGCGGGTCGCGCGCGACCTCGTCCGGCGGGCCTTCCACCAGCATCGCTCCGGCGACCAGCACCGAGATGCGGTCCGCGAAAGAGAATACCAGATCCATATCGTGCTCGATCAGCAGCACCGTGACATCGCGCGGCAGGCTGGCCACCGCGGAGAGGATGTCATGGCGCTCGCTTTCCGGCACGCCGGCTGCGGGCTCGTCGAGCAGCAACACGCGCGGCTTGGTGGCGATGGCCACCGCAATTTCGAGCAGTCGCTGCTTGCCGTAGGGCAGCGTCGCGGTCGGTTCGTTCATGACGTCGAGCAGGTGGAAGCGCTCGAGGTTTTCCGCGATCTCGTCGTTGATGTCGGGGCGCGTGCCCATCCGCCGCCACCAGTCGCTGCCGTGGCCGAGATGTTCGGACGCAGCCAGACCGATGGTCTCCAGCGGCGTCAGATCGGCATAAAGCTGGTTGATCTGGAAGGTGCGCGACAGCCCCCGCAGCACGCGCTTGTGCACCGGCAGGCCGGTGATGTCCTGGCCTTCCAGGAGGATGCGGCCGGAATTCGGCGTCAGCACGCCGGTCAATAGGTTGATCACCGTGGTCTTGCCGGCGCCGTTCGGGCCGATCAGCGCGTGGCGCGCACCGGCCTCGATCTTCAGCGAGAGGTCGCGGGTAACCGCGAGGCCGCCGAACTTCTTTTCCAGATGGACGGTTTCCAGTGCAATGGTCATGACGCATCCCCCTCGGGCGACAGCACGGGGGTCTTGGCGCCGAACTTGCGCAGGATCAGCAGCGGCAGATACATCGCCCAGCGATGCATGCGCTCACGGCCGATCAACACGATCACCACCAGCACCAACCCGATCCAGAACTGCCAGTATTGTGGCGTCAGAATCGAGAACATCTCCTGCAGCAGCTTGAAGATCACCGCGCCGATCAGGCCGCCATAGAGATAGCCGGTGCCGCCGATCACCAGCACCAGCATCAGGTCGGCGGAGCGCTCGAAGGCAAAGCCGTCCAATGACGCCAGCGCCGTGGTCTGCGTCGACAGCGCCCCGGCGACGCCAGCGTAGAAGGCGGCAATGGTGTAGATCGCGATCAGCCGGCGATTGACCGGGATGCCGATCGCAGAAGCACGCAGCGGATTGTTGCGGATGGCGCGCAACGACAGGCCGAACGGCGAATGCACGATCCGGCGCGCCAGCAGGAACAGGACGAACAGCACGACGAGGCAATAGATGAAGCCGACCTTGCCGAAAATATCGAACGAATACAGGCCGAGGATCGGTGCCATCTCGATACCCTGCAACCCGTCGGAGCCACCGGTGAGGCCGGAGAAGCGGTTGGCGAGTTCGCGCAGCAACAGCGCGATCGCCAGCGTCACCATCAGCCGCGTCAGGTCCGCGCCACGCATCACCAGGAAACTGGTGACAAAGCCAAGCGCCATCGCCGCCAGACCCGCGACCAACAGCGCCAGCACCGGCTCATCGACGATGTGGTGCAGCGCCAGCAGCCCCGCGGCATAGCCGCCAAAGCCGAAGAACGCGGCATGTCCCAGCGACACGATGCCGGCATAACCAAGGATAAGATCCAGCGAAATCGCAAACAAAGCGAGCCACGCGATCTCGGTGAGGATCAGATAGCGGTTCGGAAACAGGAACACGCAAGCCACGGCGAGCAGCCAGAACACGGCCTCAGGCCAGCGCCAGCGACTGCGATGCATGGCGTGAACGCCAATCCGGGAGCGAAGCATTTCGGAGACAGTCATGGCGTCCTCACCGTGCCGCGTTACGGCCGAACAGGCCGTTTGGACGCCAGATCAGGATCACGATCATCATGGTGTAGATCACGAAGGCACCAAGCTTGGGAACGTAGTACTTGCCGGCGACGTCGCCGATCCCCAGCAGCAGTGATGCCAGAAACGGCCCGGTGATGCTGGAGGAGCCGCCGACGGTAACGACGATCAGGAAGTAGATCATGAATTTCAGCGGGAAGTACGGATCGAGGCCGAGGATTTCAGCGCCGAGCGCGCCACCAAGCCCCGCCAACCCGCAGCCGAACGCAAAGGTCAGCGCGAACACCTGCGGCACGTTGATGCCGAGGCCGGAGGCGGCGCGCGGATCGTCCACCGCGGCGCGCAAGCGGCTGCCGAACCGGGTCTTCGACAGGATCATCTGCAACGCCACCGTCAACAGACCGCAGATCACGATGATCATCAGGCGGTAACGGCCGACGCCGAGGCCGAAAATATCGATCTGCCCCTGCAGATAGTCTGGCAGATGGATAAAGGTCTGCGACGATCCCATGAAGTAATCGACCGCGGTCACCGACATGAAGACGAGACCGATGGTGAACAGCACCTGGTCGAGATGGCTGCGGGTGTAGAGATGCCGGTACAGCGTACGCTCCAGCAGCGCGCCGACCGCGGCGCTCACCAGAAAGGCGATCGGCAGCGCCGCGAAAAACGGCAGGCCGGATCGGTTGACCAGGATGGCACAGACATAGCCGCCGGCCATCGCAAAGGCGCCGTGTGCCAGGTTCACGAAGTTCATCAGTCCCAGCGTCACAGCCAGGCCGCAGGCCAGCACGAACAGCAGCATGCCGTAGGCGACGCCGTCGAACAGGATGGTGAGAAGGGTCATGTAGTTAGTGCGCTTTCTTCTCCCCTCCCCCCGCGCGAAGCGAAGCTTCGCCAGGCGGGGAAGGGTCGGGGGTGGGCGTGCCACAAGCTCCGGAGCCCGTGGCTACCTTACCCCGGCCTCCACTCCAAACGCTGCTATCGCAGCGTTCTCCGTTCGGCCGCCCCTCCCCGCAAGGGGGAGGGAGACCATTGCCGACAATGCTCGACCGCAGTTACTTCTTGGTCTTGCCGGCGTCCTTGACGGCTTCAAAGGTGGCGAATTCGACGTTGTAGAGTTCGCCGTCCACCTTCTCGACCTTGCGGATATAGACATTCTGCACGATGTCGCGGGTTTCCGGGTCGATCGAGATCGGGCCGCGCGGGCTCTCCCAGGCCAGACCCTTCATCGCCGCGATCAGCGAGTCGCCGTCCGCCTTGCCGCCGGTCTTCTTCAGCGCTTCGTAGATCAGGTGGATGCCGTCATAGCCGCCGACCGCCATGAAGCCCGGACGGACGCCATAGGCTTTCTTGTAAGCAGCGACGAATTCCTTGTTCATCGCCGAAGGATGCGCCGCGGAGTAGATGTGCGCGGTGACGGTGCCGAGCACGGCATCGCCCATGCCGTTGAGCAGATCGTCATCGGTCACGTCGCCGGGTCCGATCACCTTGATGCCGGACTTGTCGAGACCGCGCTCAGCATACTGCTTCATGAAGTTGCCGCCCTGACCGGCCGGCACGAACACGAACACCGCGTCCGGCTTGGAATCCTTCATGCGCTGCAGGAACGGCGCGAAGTCGGGGTTGGCCAAGGGCACCTTGACCTCTTCGACAATCTGCCCGCCGCCGGCAATGAAGTGCTCCTTGAAGAACTGCAGCGCGTCGTTGCCCGGCGCGTAGTCCGAAGTGAGCGTCGCCACCTTCTTGATGCCGTTCTTCGCCGCCCAGTCGCCGATGATGGTGGAGGACTGCGCCAGCGTGAACGAGGTGCGTACGATATAGGGCGAGCGCTCGGTGATGATCGAGGTGCCGGCGGCCATCACGACCTGCGGAACCTTGGCCTGGGTCGCCAGCGGCGCGGCTGCCAGCGCCGAGGGCGTCACGCCGAAGCCGGCGATGACGTTGACCTTGTCGTTGACGATCAGTTCCTGCGCCATCCGCTTGGTATTGTCGGGCAGCGTGGCGTCGTCGCGCAGAATGATCTCGATCTTCTTGCCGGCGACGGTGTCGCCGTTCTTCTGCATGTACAGCTTGATGGCATTGTTGATCTGCTGGCCGGTCGAGGCCTGGCCGCCGGTCATCGGCACGATCAGACCGATCTTGACGGTCTCCTGCGCGTGCGCCGCCGTAACCGCGGTTGCCAGCGCAACGCCGGCCACTGCCGAAAGCATCATACTAGTCCTGGACATCTTGGCTCTCCCCTTGGTCGTTTGGTCGCCGTGCCGCGTTTTCCGGCTCTTGCTAGCGAACTCTAGAAATTCCATCATCACATCGTGACGTAACATCACGTCTCAGGTGCGCGGGCCGGCGTCAATCGCAACTTTGGGACCCGTCCCGCGACAAATCCTCCGAGCCACCTGCCTCAAGTCATCGCTACTGATCCCCGTGAAGCAGCAGCAATTTCTCTGGGTAATTTTATACCACAAAAATCTCGATCGACCTCAACTACGTTTTTCCGACGGGCCTGCAAATTTCGTTTCGCCGCTATGGCGCAACGCCGTCACCATCGGACTTTTTCGCGGACTTCCTAGCCCGTCAGCTATCGCAATCGCGATATATGAAACAAATGATTGTTTTTGCACAATAGAACGCTGCCGTGCATATGTCCGCCGAGCGACCTTCCGGTCGTTGCGCGGCGCTGCAATAAAGCCCTGCAAGGTTTTTCTGATCTGCTATAAAAGCACGCTTAAGTTGAGCAATGATGTGCCATGCCCCTGTTTCACCGTGCCGCCGTCCTGATCGCCCTCGTCCTGATGAGCTTCAGTCTTGCCGGCTGCGGTTCGATCAGTTCGTTTCTGGCCGGCGGCATGGCGGACCTCATTCCGGCATGGGCCGGCGGCCTGCCGCCCGATGCGCCGCCGCGACCGGGCACGCCGCAATACGACGCCCTGATCAAACAGCGCGAAGAAAAGATGGTGGTGCCGGCGGCGAAGCCCGGGCCTGATCCCGCCACCTCGCCATCGGCCAGTGTCATTCGCTGATCAGTTGACGAACACCACGGTCTTTTTGCCGTTGAGGATGACGCGATCCTCAAGGTGATAGCGCACGGCGCGTGCCAGCACGCGGCGTTCGATGTCGCGGCCCTTGCGAACCAGATCTTCCGGCGTGTCCCTGTGGCTGATGCGCTCGACGTCCTGATCGATGATCGGACCTTCGTCGAGATCGCTGGTGACGTAGTGACCGGTTGCCCCGATCAGCTTGACGCCGCGCGCATGGGCCTGGTGATAGGGTCGTGCGCCCTTGAAGCCCGGCAGGAACGAGTGGTGGATATTGATGCAGCGGCCAGACAGCTTCTTGGTCATCTCGTCCGACAGGATCTGCATGTAGCGCGCCAGCACCACCAGATCGGTCTGGGTCGATTGCACCAGGTCCCAGATCGCCAGTTCCTGCTCGCGCTTGGTTTCCTTGGTGATCGGCATGTAGTGGAACGGGATGTCGCCGAAATCGAGGTCCTTGTAGGTCTCGCGCGGATGGTTGGAGACGATCGCGGTCGGGATCATTTCCAGGTCGCCGGTGCGCCAGCGATACAGGATATCGACCAGGCAATGGTCGGATTGCGACACCATCAACATTACCCGGCGGCGGGTTTCCTGGTCGCGCATCTGCCAGTCCATCTTGAAGCGTTCGGCGATGGCGCCGAAACCGGTCTGCAGCGCCGGCAGGTCGACATTGACGTCGGCGGCGTTGAACACCACGCGCATGAAGAAATGACCGGTCTCGACGTCGTTGAACTGCTGGGCGTCGAGGATGTTCTGCCCATTATGGGCGAGGAAGGTCGAGACCGCCGACACGATGCCGGGGCGATCCGGGCAGGACAGCGTCAACACGAATTGATGATCGGGCATGGAGCGGACTTGCTGTAATTTGAGTGCGGATGGAACGCGATTTTCGGCCCTGCTCTATCACCCGCGATGCCCTTGCGCCAATCCCGGTCCAGGCATCACAATGAACAAACAATAAGCTATCTGCGTTAGAGCAACACCATGGCTGAGCGACTGAACGGCTACCGCATCCTGATCCTGGAAACCCGCGAGGAAGCGCAATTTTCCCGCCTGCTCACCGAGCAGGGGGCGGATGTGCTGCAATGCCCGATGTTCACCATCCACGATGCGCCCGACCCGGCGCCGATCGAGGCCTGGATTCGCCGCTTCGTCGAAAAACCCTGCGACGATCTGGTGCTGATGACCGGCGAAGGGCTGCGGCGCCTGATGAAGGTGGCGCGGCGGATCGAGCTCGATCAGGCCTTTGTCGCAGCCCTCGGAG
>NZ_JAQGJT010000082.1 GCF_028290495.1 Tardiphaga sp. | reverse complement strand
GTGCGATTCGAGGTGATGATGACGATCGGCGGCTGCGCGGCTTTAACGGTTCCCAGCTCCGGAATGGTGACCTGGAAATCGGCCAGCACTTCCAGCAGGAACGCTTCGAATGCCTCGTCGGCGCGGTCGAGCTCGTCGATCAGCAGCACCGGCGCTCCCGCCGGATCCGGCTCCAGCGCCTGCAACAGCGGCCGCTTGATCAGGAAGCGCTCGGAGAACACATCGTTCTGGATGCGCTTGCTGTCGCGCTCGCCCTCCGCTTCGGAGGCGCGGATCGCGATCATCTGCGCGGCGTAATTCCACTCATAGACCGCGGAGGCAACGTCGAGACCTTCGTAGCACTGCAGCCGGATCAGCCGCCGACCGAGCGTCGACGACAGCACCTTGGCGATCTCGGTCTTGCCGACGCCGGCCTCGCCCTCGAGAAACAGCGGCCGGCCCATGCGCAGCGCCAGAAACACCACGGTGGCCAGCGAGCGCTCGGCGAGATAACCGCGCGAGGTCAACATTTCCAGCGTCGCATCGACGGAGGTGGGAGGCGCCGATGTCGCAGTCATGGATGAGCCGATCTCGGAAAAGCGAACGTGGTGGTGACGGAGCTGATCGATCAGCTCCGGGCGTTGGCGGCTTCGACGGCGCGCTTGGCCAGCACGCCGATCAGGTGGGCACGATATTCGGCGCTGCCGTGCAGGTCGCTGTTGAGACCTTCGGCGGGAACGCTGAGACCTTCCAGCGCCTTCGGCGAGAAACGTTTCTGCAGCGCCAGCTCGAAAGCCTCGACCCGGAACACACCGTCGGAGCCCGCGCCGGTGACGGTGACGCGGACATCCGACGGACGTCTGGCGATGAACACGCCGACCAGCGCGTAGCGCGAGGCCTGATTGCGGAACTTGATATAGGCAGCCTTCTTCGGCAGCGGGAACGAGATCTTGGTGATGATCTCGTCCGGCTCCAGCGCCGTGGTGAACAGGCCCTGAAAGAACTCTTCCGGCTTCAGCTTGCGCTTGTTGGTGACGATGGTGGCGCCCGTCGCCAGTACGGCCGCGGGATAGTCGGCAGTCGGATCGTTGTTGGCGAGCGAGCCGCCGATGGTGCCCTTGTGGCGCACGGCGGGGTCTCCGATCAAAGCGGCCAGTTCGGCCAGCGCCGGGAAGGCTTCGCCGACAACGGCGGATTCAGCGACCGCGGCGTGCTTGGCGAGCGCGCCGATCACCAGCGAACGGCCTTTGATCTCGATGCCGTCGAGACCCTGGACATGTGACAGATCGACGATGTGCGGCGGCGCGGCGAGGCGCTGCTTCATTACCGGCACCAGCGTATGGCCGCCGGAGATCAGCTTGGCGTCTTCATTCTTGAGCAGGAGGTTGGCGGCCTGACGCACGGTCTCCGGACGATGATATTTGAATTCGTACATGAGGTTTCCCTGGGGTGTCCCTGATCGTCGTGCGAGTTACGCGAGGTCGGAATTCGCCATCGCCTTTGCGCCGGCGGCGATCGACTCGACGATGTTCTGGTAGCCGGTGCAACGGCACAGGTTGCCCTCGAGCTCTTCGCGGATCAGGTGATCGCTGAGGTCGTGGCCCTTGCGGTGCACCAGGTCGACCGCGGTCATGATCATGCCGGGGGTACAGAAGCCACACTGCAGGCCGTGATGCTCGCGAAACGCTTCCTGCATCGGATGCAGCGGCGCGCCGTCAGCGGCCAGCCCTTCGATCGTTTTGACCTCGTGGCCGTCGCACATCACGGCGAGCGTCGTGCAGGACTTCACGGCCTTGCCGTCGAGATGCACGACGCAGGCGCCGCATTGCGAGGTGTCGCAGCCGACATGGGTGCCGGTCAGCCGCAGGTTCTCACGCAGAAACTGCACCAGCAGCGTCCGCGGATCGATATTGCCGGTGACGGGATTGCCGTTCACGATCATGGAGACTTTGGCCATATGCACTCTCTTCATCCGCGCCGCCATCGCGTGGCCGAACGGTTATTAAAATCATTCCAAAGGCATAATATGGCCCATCCCGGCAATGAGCAATATCAAGCCAGGGAGGGTCTCGCATGTGTTTTGGGCGCAGCATGGCGCGGAAATCAACAAGACTTGATCGTGGGGCCGGCCGCACGGCCAGCCCCGAAACGTCTTACCCCTGAACCGCCTTGGCGAAGTTCGAGAAGAACTCGTCGGCGATCTTCTTGGCCGAACCGTTGATCAGCCGCTGGCCGAGTTGGGCCAGCTTGCCGCCGATCTGGGCTTCAACATTGTAGGTCAGCAGCGTGCCGCCGTCCTTGTCGGTGAGGCCGACCACCGCGCCGCCCTTGGCGAACCCGGCGATGCCGCCTTCGCCTTCGCCAGAGATCTTGTAGCCGTTCGGCGGATCGAGATCGGACAGCGCGACCTTGCCCTTGAAGCGTGCCGACACCGGCCCGACTTTCATCTTGGCGACGGCACGAAAGCCGCCATCTTCGGTCACTTCGAGTTCTTCGCAGCCGGGGATGCAGGCCTTCAACACCGCGGGATCATTGAGTTTGGTCCACACCACTTCGCGCGGCGCGGCGAGCTGGACTTCGCCGCTCATCGTCATGGCCATCGGACATCTCCTGAATTTGACGCCGTCCCAAATTGACGGGCAATCCCAAGTAGACCACGAGGCGCGCAAAAGAAAGAGTACCGTCTGCGTGGATATGGCGCATCTTCGCGCCGCAACATACTGGCGCCATGGAAGCTATTGGCAGCGGCCGCCGGGGATGATTAGGTCGCGCGCAGATGAGCACATCCCTCTCCCCCTTGCTGGCGCCGCTGCTGTCCAGTCCCGCCATGCGCGACGTCTGCGACGACCTTGCCACGCTGCAGCACATGCTTGACTTCGAGGCCGCGCTGGCGCGCGCCGAAGCAGCCACTGGCGTTATTCCAGCCAGCGCCGTGCCGGCGATCGAGGCCGCCTGCCGCGCCGAACGATTCGACCTGGCAGAACTCGCAGATGCCGCCCCCCGCTCCGGCAACCTGGCGATCCCGCTGGTCAAGATGCTGACGGCCGAGGTGGCGAAGACCGACAAGGACGCCGCGCGCTACGTGCATTGGGGCGCCACCAGCCAGGATGTGATCGATACCGCGACCATGCTCGGCCTGCGCGCCGCGATCGACGCGCTGCTGGCCGATCTCGACCGCGCCATTGCGGGCTTCGCCAGGCTGGCGCAAACGCATCGCGACACAGCCGTGGTGGCCCGCACCTGGCTGCAGCATGCGCTGCCGATGCCGTTCGGGCTCAAGCTCGCCGAATATGCCGCGGCCCTGCACCGCACGCGCCTGCGCCTGCGGCGGCTGTGCCAAGACGGTCTGGCCCTGCAGTTCGGCGGCGCGGCCGGCACGCTGGCTGCTCTCGGCGACAAGGGCCTCGTCGTCGCCGACGCGCTGGCGCAGGAGTTGAACCTGCCGCTGCCCGACGCGCCGTGGCATACCCACCGCGACCGCATCGCCGAAATCGCCTCGGTCATGGCGATCCTCTGCGGCACCACAGGCAAGATCGCCCGCGATGTCTCGCTGATGATGCAGACCGATGTCGGCGAGGCCTTCGAGCCATCCGGCGCTGGCCGCGGCGGCTCCTCGACGATGCCGCACAAGCGCAATCCGGTGGCCTCGGCGATCGCGCTGTCCGCGGCGACGATGGCGCCAAATCTGGCGGCGACGATCTTCGCCGCGCAGGTGCAGGACCATGAACGCAGCGCCGGGCCGTGGCACGCCGAGTGGCCGACGCTGCCGACGCTGCTGCTGGTGACGTCGGGCGCCCTCGCCGCGATCGTCGATATCGCCGAAGGGCTGGAGGTCGATGCCATCAGGATGCTGCTCAACCTCGACGCCACCCACGGCCTGATCATGGCCGAAGCCGTGACCTTCGCGCTGGCCGAAAAGCTCGGCAAGAGCGACGCGCATCATCTGGTTGAGGCCGCCACGAAAAAGGCTGTCGCCGACAAGAGACATCTGCGCGACGTGCTGACCGGAGACGTCCGCGTCACCGCACAGCTTGGCGCCGAAAAAATCGCAAAACTGTTCGAGCCGATGGCCTATCAGGGCGTTTCTCAGGCCCTGATCGACCGCCTGCTCGCCTCGCTCGCACCCAATTAAGAAAACACGGAGACAAAAATGCCGATGATCGACGCCGATGGATGCCTGCTGAATGTTTCAGTCGAAGGCCGCGACGGCGGCCCGACGCTGATGCTGTCGAATTCGCTGGGCACCACGATGCAGATGTGGGAACCGCAGATGGCGGCGTTGACCAAACTGTTCCGCGTCATCCGCTACGACCGCCGCGGCCACGGCAAGTCCGGCCCGGCTGGCGCCGCCTCGATGGAGCGTTACGGCCGCGACGTACTGGCGATCCTCGACGATCTCAACATCGACAAGGTGCACTGGTGCGGACTGTCGATGGGCGGCATGGTCGGGCAATGGCTCGGCGCCAACGCCCCCGAACGCTTCGACCGCATCATCCTGTCCAACACGTCGAGCTACTATCCGGATCCCACCAACTGGCTCAACCGCATCAAGGCGGTGCGCGAGGGCGGCCTCGCCGCCGTGGCAGACGCAGTGATCGGAGGCTGGCTCACCGCCGATTTCCGTGAGCGCGAGCCTGCGATCACCGCCAACATGAAGGCGATGCTGCTCGCCTGCCCGCCCGAAGGCTACCTCGCCGCCTGCGAGGCGCTGAGTACGCTCGACCAGCGCGCGCTGTTGCCGAGGATCAAGAGCCCGACGCTGGTGATCGCCGGCCGCCAGGACATGGCTACGCCGGTCGCCGCCGGCGAATTCATCCGCAGCCAGATCCCCGGCGCCAGCCTGACCATTCTGGACGCCGCGCACATCTCCAACGTCGAACAGCCGCACGCGTTTACCGATGCGGTGGTCGGCTTCCTGACGCAACGCTGACAGCCGTCATTGCGAGCCATCGGGTCGGCGCATAGCGCCGCCCGACGACAGGCTCCGCGAGGCAATCCAGAGGCAACGAGCAAGAACTGGATTGCTTCGTCGCTTCGCTCCCCCGCAATGACGAAAGGAGAACTTCCATGGACGAACAGCAACGCAGCGAGAACGGCACCGCGCAGCGCCGCAAGGTGCTCGGCAATGCCTGGGTCGATAAATCAGCCGCCGGCAAGAACCGCTTCAACGCCGAGTTTCTCGATCTGATCAGCCGCTACGCCTGGGGCGAGATCTGGACGCGGCCGCATTTCGAGGAGCGCACGCGGCGCGTGCTTGTGATCGGCACGATGCTGGCGCTGGGCCAGTGGGATGAATTCCGCATGCACGTTCGCGCGGCGCTTGTCGAAGGCGGCTTCACGCCGGACGACATCAAGGAAATCCTGCTGCAGCAGGCGATCTATTGCGGCGTGCCGGCGGCCAACCATGCCACCAAGGAAGCCGCAGCGATCATTCAGGAACTCGGGCTGCTCAAGGTATAGAATTCGCGATCGCGCGCCGGCTGCGCGCGGCTCTCGGGTTCCGGCACGCGGACCAGCGGCGGCTCGAATGCCATCAGCACGGCGGTGCCGAGCAACAGCAGCAGTTCGGTCGCGTGCAGTTGCATGGCCACGGTCTGGCCGACCTTCGAGGCCATGATCATGCTGGCGAAGCTGATGAAGCTTCCGAGGCCGAGCGCCATCGCCAGCGCCTCGTCGCAGCCGCCGGTCTGGCGGATCGAGGCGCGCGTCGTGAACACCAGAAACACCCCGAAGAACGCCACCACCGTCAGCTTGCCGAGCGCCATCAGCCACGCATAGCGCACCGTGCTCATGGTCGTGAGATGCAGGTGGTCGCTCATGAACAGCACCAGCGCCACGTTGGGGCGCTCATAGACCCCCTGCAGCGGCGAGATCATGATCCGGAAGGCCGCGATGGTCCACGTCGGAATGAAATAGCACGCCAGAAGCGCGCCGTTGAAGCTGCTGATACGCCAGTTCTGGATCATCTCGCCACGCCGCCCCGCGCGGCGCCAAGCCGCAGCGGACGATAAGGCCGGTGGCATTGGAGGGACAATCTAAACCATTTGTTAACCCTAACGCGGAACCGGACACCTTGCCCGATGGTCGGCATCCCGGCCCGTCCGGCGCGAAAATGGCCAAGAAAAACAGCATGTACAGCTCAACTTAGCCGCAGCGGGCATGGTTGCCGGTCCTGATTCCCGCTGTTAGAAAACGGCAGGCGAAGCAGCGTTTCCAGCGCCGGGAACAGTTTCGCCCTCACGCGAACACGGCAGCGCATGGATTATTTCGCCCAGCAACTGATCAACGGCCTCGTGCTCGGCTCGATCTACGGCCTGATCGCGATCGGCTACACGATGGTCTACGGCATTGTCGGCATGATCAACTTTGCCCACGGCGACATTTTCATGATTGGCGGCTTCATCGCGCTGATCACCTTCCTGATCCTGGTCTCGATCGGCCTCAGCTTCGTGCCGGTGATCCTGCTGATCGTGCTGCTGGTTTCGATGGCCGTCACCGCGCTGTATGGCTGGACCATCGAGCGCATCGCCTACCGGCCGCTGCGCCACTCCTTCCGCCTCGCCCCGATGCTGTCGGCGATCGGCATGTCGTTCGTGCTGTCCAACTATTCGCAGGTCGCGCAGGGCGCCCGCGTCAAGCCGGTGCCGCCGATCATCACCGGCGGCTACACGCTGCATGAAGGCCCCTCCGGCTTCGCGGTACAGCTCTCCAACGTGCAGATCGTCGTCGTCGTCACCACCGTGCTGCTGCTCGGCGTGTTCACCTGGCTGGTCGCAAAGACCCGGCTCGGCCGCGACATGCGAGCCTGCGAGCAGGACCAGACGATGGCCGCCCTGCTCGGCGTCGATGTCGACCGCACCATTTCCATGACGTTTGTGATCGGCGCCGCGCTCGCCGCCGTCGCCGGCATGATGTACCTGCTGTATTACGGCCTGGTCGATTTCTTCATGGGCTTCGTCGCCGGCATCAAGGCGTTCACCGCCGCCGTGCTCGGCGGCATCGGCTCGCTGCCCGGCGCGATGCTCGGCGGCCTCCTGATCGGCTTGATCGAAACCCTGTGGGCAGCCTACTTCTCGACGGAATACAAGGACGTCGCGGCGTTCGCGATCCTGATCGTCGTGCTGATCTTCCTTCCGACCGGCCTGCTCGGCCGGCCGGAAGTCGAAAAAGTTTGACGGCGGCGCCGTGGCAGCCCTCGCGCGCACCGCCCCGACCCCGCGCGGCCCGGATGTCGCGTTCATTTTCAAGAAGGCGCTGATCTCGGCCATCGTGGCCTTGGTGCTATTCTCGCTGATGATCGGCGTGCGCACCGAGGCCGGCCCTTCCGGACAGTTGATCTACTGGACGCGGTTCGGCGACCTCGCCACCATGGTCGCTGTGGTGTTCGGCGGCTCGATCATGATGGAGCTGCTGCGCTACTGGTGGGGTCCGGTCGACACCGCCCGCATCGTGCCGCCGGGAACGCAGAAGGCGCTGGCCGTCGCGCGACGCGGCATCGCGCCGGTGCTGCTGGTGTTCACCTTCCTGCTGCCGGTGATCTTCTACGACCAGCGCTACATCCTCGATCTCGGCATTCTCGTGCTGACTTACGTGATGCTCGGCTGGGGCCTCAACGTCGTGGTCGGCCTCGCCGGCCTGCTCGACCTCGGCTATGTCGCGTTCTATGCCGTCGGCGCCTATTCCTACGCGCTGCTGGCGACGACGTTCGGCCTGTCGTTCTGGATCTGCCTGCCGCTGGCCGGCATCCTCGCCGCCTTTTTCGGCGTGCTGCTCGGCTTTCCTGTGCTGCGATTGCGCGGCGACTATCTGGCGATCGTCACGCTGGCGTTCGGCGAGATCGTCCGCCTCGTGATCATCAACTGGCAGGATCTGACCGGCGGCCCGAACGGCATCTCGGGCATCCCGCGGCCCTCCTTCTTCGGCATCCCGCTAACGCCCGGCGACGACGGCCTTGCCGCCAAGCTCGGCATCGCTTTCTCGCCGACGCATCGCATTGTTTTCCTGTTCTACGTCATCCTGGCGCTGGCGCTGCTGACCAACTGGGTGACGATCCGGTTGCGCGGCCTGCCGATCGGCCGCGCCTGGGAAGCCCTGCGCGAGGACGAAGTCGCCTGCCGCGCGCTCGGCATCAACACCACGACGACCAAGCTCACGGCCTTTGCCACCGGCGCGATGTTCGCCGGTTTCGCGGGCGCGTTCTTCGCCACGCGTCAGGGCTTCATCAGCCCGGAATCCTTCACCTTCCAGGAATCGGCGCTGGTGCTGGCGATCGTCGTGCTCGGCGGCATGGGCTCGCAGCTCGGCGTGGCGCTGGCGGCGGTGGCGATGATCGGCGGGTTTGAGCTATTCCGCGGGCTCGACCAGTACCGCATGCTGGTGTTCGGCGCAGCCATGGTGCTGCTGATGATCTGGCGCCCGCGCGGGCTGATCGGCCATCGCGCGCCCACGGTCTATCTGCGCCACAGCACGGTGATCTCGGCCGAACGGGTCGAGGAAAGCCACGCATGAGCCGCGACGACATCCTCAGCGTCGAACATCTGGCGATGCGCTTCGGCGGCATCGTCGCCGTCAATGACCTGTCGTTCTCCGCCGAGCGCGGCAAGATCACCGCTTTGATCGGGCCGAACGGGGCCGGCAAGACCACCGTGTTCAATTGCATCACCGGCTTCTACAAGCCCAGCGCCGGCACCATGCGGCTTGGCCATCACGACCACGAGTGGCGGCTGGAGAAGCTCAACGACTTCCGCATTTCCAAGATCGCCAAGGTCGCGCGCACGTTTCAGAACATCCGGCTGTTTCCCGGCATGACCGCGCTGGAAAACCTGATGGTGGCGCAGCACAACGCGCTGATGAAGGCGTCGGGCTACACCTTTCTCGGCCTGTTCGGCGTCCCGTCCTACCGCGCCGCCGAGAAGGCGGCGATCGACCTCGCCCGCTACTGGCTCGACCAGATAGGCCTGTTGCCGCGCGCCGACGACGCCGCCGGCGAATTGCCCTACGGCGACCAGCGCCGGCTCGAAATCGCGCGCGCGATGTGCACCGAGCCGGCGCTGTTGTGCCTCGACGAACCCGCCGCCGGGCTCAACGCGCGCGAGAGCGCGGCGCTCAGCGAACTACTGCTCAAGATTCGCGCCGAGCACGGCACCTCGATCCTGCTGATCGAACACGACATGTCGGTGGTGATGGAAATCTCTGACCACATCGTGGTGCTGGACTACGGCGTCAAGATCGCCGACGGCACGCCGCAAGCGATCCGCGACAATCCCAAGGTGATTGCCGCCTATCTCGGCGTCGAGGACGAGGAAGTCGAAGCCCTCGAAGCGGAGCTGGGACTGTGAGACGGCAACGCCAAACTCCGTCATGGCCGGGCCTGTCCCGGCCATCCACGCCCGCAAACGACGGCGTATGTGGTTTCGTGGATGGCCGGCACAAGGCCGGCCATGACGACGGAGAGGTCATTCGATGACGTCTCCCTCACCCCCCATGCTCGCCATCCGCGGCCTGTGCGCCTCCTACGGCAAGATCGAAGCCCTGCGCGGCATCGATCTGGAGATCGCCAAAGGCGAGATCGTGGCACTGATCGGCGCCAACGGCGCCGGCAAGTCGACGCTGATGATGACGATCTTCGGCCGGCCACGGGCGCGCGCCGGTACGATCGAATATGACGGCCAGGATATCACGGCCCTGCCGACCCACGAGATCGCGCGGATGCGCATCGCGCAATCGCCCGAAGGCCGTCGTATTTTTCCGCGCATGAGCGTGGCGGAAAACCTGCAGATGGGCGCCGACGTTACCGAAAGCACCCCGGCGGAACGCGCCTCCAGCATTGAAAAGGCACTGACGCTGTTTCCGCGGCTCAAGGAGCGCATGTTCCAGCGCGGCGGCACACTCTCCGGCGGCGAGCAGCAGATGCTGGCGATCGGCCGCGCGCTGATGAGCCGCCCGCGCCTGCTGCTGCTCGACGAGCCCTCGCTCGGCCTGGCGCCCCTGATCGCCAAACAGATTTTCGACGCCATCCGCGAGCTCAACAGGACCGACGGCCTCACCGTGCTGATCGTCGAGCAGAACGCCAACCACGCGCTGCGCCTGGCACACCGCGGCTACGTCATGGTCAACGGGCTGATCACGCTATCCGGCAGCGGCGCCGAACTGCTGCGCGCGCCCGAAATCCGCTCGGCCTATCTCGAAGGCGGACGGAAAGCGTAACGCCTCTCTCTCGTTCCCCGGACGCGCAGCAGCGTGAAGGACGCTGCAGCGGGTCCAGAAAACGAACCACTGCGGCAAGATGCGGCGGCGGGGTGCCGCCCGCCCCCAAATTTGCCGATGACTTAGGCCTCAAATCAGCGGACAATACCGCCGAAGTTGCCCGCGGCCCCGGCCGTCCCGATCATTGCGAGGATCATCATGAAACCCATCAAGCTCCTTGGCCTGGCGTTCGCCGCATCATTGCTGTCGAGTGCCGCCTTCGCGCAGGACATCAAGGTCGCTGTCGCCGGTCCGATGACCGGCAGCGAATCCGCGTTCGGCCGGCAGATGAAGAACGGTGCCGAACAGGCGGTGGTGGATCTCAACGCGGCCGGCGGCGTGCTCGGCAAGAAACTGGCGCTGCAAGTCGGCGACGACGGCTGCGATCCCAAACAGGCGCGCTCGGTGGCCGAAAAGATCGCGTCGGGCGGCGTGCCGTTCGTCGCCGGCCACTTCTGCTCGTCGTCGTCGATCCCGGCCTCGGAGGCCTACGCGGACGGCAACGTGCTGCAGATCACGCCGGCCTCGACCAATCCGCTGTTCACCGAACGCAAGCTGTGGAACGTGCTGCGCGTCTGCGGACGCGACGACCAGCAGGGCCTGATCGCCGCCGACTACATCGCCAAGAATTTTGCCGGCAAGAACGTCGCGATTCTCAACGACAAGACCACCTACGGCAAGGGTCTCGCCGACGAGACCAAGAAGGCGCTCAACAAGGCCGGCTTCACCGAAAAGATGTTCGAGAGCTACAACAAGGGCGATAAGGATTTTAACTCGATCGTCTCCCGCCTGAAGCGCGACAATATCGATCTGGTCTATATCGGCGGCTACCATCAGGAAGCCGGCCTGATCCTGCGCCAGATGCGCGACCAGGGCCTCAAAACCCTGCTGATGGCTGGCGACGCCATGAATGACAAGGAATTCGCCTCGATCACCGGCCCCGCCGCCGAAGGCACGCTGTTCACCTTCGGCCCCGACCCGCGCAACAAGCCGACCGCAAAAGCGATCGTCGAGAAGTTCAAGGCCAAGAACATCGATCCCGAAGGCTACACGCTGTACACCTACGCAGCCTTCCAGGTGTGGTCGCAAGCCGCAACTAAAGCCGGCTCGACCGATCCGAAGAAGGTGATGGACGTCATCAAGGCCGGCGAATGGGACACCGTGCTGGGCAAGATGGCCTTCGACGCCAAGGGCGACATCAAGGCGATCGACTATGTCGTCTACAAGTGGGACGCCAAGGGCAACTACGCCGAGATCAACGCCAAGGCGATGTGAGCAATAGCGGCGCGCTACGCTTTCTTCCTTCTCCCCTTGTGGGAGAAGGTGGCGCGGACGAAGTCCGCGTCGGATAAGGAGGAATGACGGAGTGCGGGGCTACCCCTCACCCGGCCACGCTGATGCGCGGCCACCCTCTCCCACAAGGGGAGAGGGAAAGTAAGAGAGCGTGCGTCGCTTGGCGAACTACACCACGCTCTTGTGGCGTTCGATGCAGGTCTGCAACACCTCATCCATCGGCCTGTCCCACCAGCCGTGGGAAAAGATCTCGATCTCGGAATAGCCGGCAAAGCCCTGCGCTTCCACCGCGGCGCGCACTGATTTGATATCAATCACGCCGTCACCCATCATGCCGCGATCGTTGAGGATGTCCGTCGTCGGCACCAGCCAGTCGCAGACGTGGAACGCCAGCAGGCGGTCCCGGCCGGCACGCACGATCTGCCCCATCAGCTTCGGATCCCACCAGATGTGATAGACGTCAAGCGCGACGCCGAGCATGCCGGTACGGTTCGGGTCGAGCCGGTCGCAGATATCCAGCGCCTGCTCCGTCGTGTTGACGCAGGCGCGATCGGCGGCATAGGCCGGATGCAGCGGCTCGATCGCCAGCGGCATGCTGGCCTGCTTCGCGTACTCCATCATGTCAGCGATGCCGTCATCGACCTGCGCGCGAGCGTTGACAATGTCCTTCGACGCCGCACTGCCCGGCCGCGAATATTGCGGCAGGCCGCCGACGACCAGCACGATGCACGGCGCGCCCAGCGCCACGGCCTCGTCGACGCAGCGTCGGTTGTCGTCGTGCTCCTGCGCGCGGTGCGCCTCGTCGGCAACGAACATGCCGCCGCGACAATAGCCGGACAATTCGAGGTCGTTGTCCCGAACCGCACGCACGGCGTTCTCGAGCCCGACGGTCGCGACCTGGTCGCGCCACGGGCTGACACCGCGGATGCCGTGCCTGCCACAGGCGTCCGCAATCGCAACGAAATCGCCCTGCTTGCGAACGGTCGCCGTATTCAGCGACAGCCAGCGATGGTCCCCGGAGAAATCGCGCATCAGGCCTCGACCCCGCGAACGGCGAGGATCGCCTTCATGCGCTGCGTCGCCTGTTCGGGGTTCGACAACAGCCCGGCCTGATCGGCGAGACGAAACAGCTCGGCCAGATGCAGCGTCGAGCGCGTGCTCTCCTGACCGCCAATCATGGTGAAATGATCCTGATGACCGTTGAGATAGGCCATGAAAACGATGCCGGTCTTGTAGAAGCGCGTCGGCGCCTTGAATATATGGCGCGACAACGGCACCGTGGGCCCAAGCACGTCGTGAAAGCCCTTGTCGTCGCCGGCCGCCAGCCGCGACAGCGCGTAGGACGCAGCCGGCGCGATGGCGTCGAAGATGCCAAGCAGCGCGTGGGAGAAACCCTTGTCATCGCCGGCGATCAGTTCGGCGTAGTTGAAGTCGTCGCCGGTATACATCTTCACTTCGGGCTTGAGCCGGCGACGCATGTCGATCTCGCGCTGCGCGTCGAGCAGCGAGACCTTGACGCCATCGACCTTCGAAGCGTTGCGGTTGATGACATCGACCGCGATGTCCATGGCTTCGTCGAGGCTGGTCGTGCCCCAGTAATTCGCCAGCGCCGGATCGAACATGTCGCCGAGCCAGTGGATGATCACCGGCTGGCTGCATTGCGACAGCACGCGGTCATAGACGCGGCCGTAATCCTCGGCGCTCTTGCCAAGCTTGGCGAGCGCGCGCGACGCCATCAGAATGATGCGGCCACCGACCTTCTCGATCGCCGCGATCTGTTCCTCATAAGCGTGGATTACGTCATCCAGCGTCCGGGCGTCTTCCACCGCGAGGTGGTCGGTGCCTGCGCCCGAGTACACCAGCGCGCCCCGTGGCTTCGCCGCCGCGACGGAACGCTGGATCAGTTCCAGCGAGGTCGGCCAGTCCATGCCCATGCCGCGCTGCGCGGTGTCCATCGCTTCGGCGACGCCGAGACCGAGGTCCCAGACGTGCTCGCGAAACGCGATGGTGCGGTCCCAGTCGATCTTGCTGTTGAGCCAGGGGTCACATTCCGCGAGCGGATCGGCCACCACATGGGCGGCCGAAAACGCGATGCGGTTCAGCTTGCCCTCGAGCCTCATTGGAAACGTGCGCGACGCCGCCAGCCGATAGGTCTCGATCGAACGATCGGCCTTCGGCAGCTTCAGCGACAAAGTGGACATGGGTTGGACTGGCTTGTTCATGAGATCACCTCAGACCGTGAGCTTGGGCACATCGACCCAGCGGCGTTCTTTCCAGCTTTCCAGCGCGCATTCGACGAGCTGCACGCCCTTGGCGCCTTCCAGCAGCGTGTATTTGTACGGCGCATCCTCGCAGACGTGGCGGATGAACATCTCCCACTGCTCCTTGAAGCCGTTGTCGTAGACGGCGTTGTCCGGCACCTTCTGCCAGTCGCCGTAGAAATCGTGGGTGCGCTTCTCGTCGGGATTCCACACCGGCCGCGGCGTCGCCTGGCGCGCCTGGATCATGCACTCCGTGAGGCCGGCCACCGCCGAACCATGCGTGCCATCGACCTGGAAGGTGACGAGATCGTCGCGATAGACGCGCGTCGCCCACGACATGTTCATATGCGCAATGACGCCGTCCTTCAGCTTGAAGGTCGCGTAGGCCGAGTCATCGGCGGTCGCGGTGTACTTCTTGCCCTGCTCGTCCCAGCGCGCCGGAATGTCGGTGGTGCCCAGGCAGGTCAGGCTCTCGACCTCGCCGAACAAATTGTCGAGCACGTAGCGCCAGTGGCAGACCATGTCCAAAATCATGCCGCCGCCGTCCTCGGCGCGGTAGTTCCACGATGGCCGCTGCGCTTCCTGCCAGTCGCCCTCGAACACCCAGTAGCCGAACTCGCCGCGCACCGAGAGCATCTTTCCGAAGAAGCCCGAGTCGCGCAGCATCGCCAGCTTCTTCAGGCCGGGCAGGAACAGCTTGTCCTGCACGGTGCCGTGCTTGAGGCCCTTCGCGTTGGCCTTCTGGATCACGTCGAGCGCCGCGGCCAGATTGGTCGCGATCGGCTTCTCGCAATAGATGTGCTTGCCGGCTTCGATCGCCTTGTTGAGCAGGCCGGGACGCGCCTGAGTGGTGGCGGCGTCGAAGAAGATGGTATCGTCCTTGTTCTTCAACGCCTCATCGAGATCGGTGGTCCAGCGATCGATGCCGTACTTCTTGGCGAGACCCTCGATCTTCTCGGCGTTGCGGCCGACTAGGATCGGATCCGGCATCATGCGATCGCCATTCTTCAGCGTCACGCCGCCTTGCGCGCGGATCGCCACGATCGAGCGTACGAGATGCTGGTTGAGACCCATACGGCCGGTAATGCCGTTCATGATGATGCCGAGGCGGTGGACAGCCATAGTCAGTTCTCCAACAGGATTTTTGTTCTGGGGCGCTGGAGCGGCGACAACGCCGTCCAGTCCGGATGGGCGCCGGATGCAAATCCGGCAGAGGTCAGCGATCCCGTCAGGAGATCGCCGTCGTGAATGTCGAGCCGGATCACGTCGCCGTCGCGGCGGTAGAGATCCGGATGCGCTTCGAGAAACGCTTCAGCCTCTTCCGCAGGTGCTTCGCCAAAGCCATCGACATAATGATGGCCGTTGCGCTCGGCGTGGGTGACACCGATCAGCGCGCCAAGCGCCAGATCTTGCTGCACACCGAGCCCGGCCTGGCAGGTGAGATCCTCGCCGGTGATGAAATAGGCATCGCCGGCAGCGCTCCATTTCGCCGCGCGCGTCGCGTTGACGATCGACTTGTAGATGCCCTTGCAGGATTTCGAGGAGATACCGCGATAACCGAGCGCCTTCGCGGCCGGAAATGCATCATAGGAATCGTCGGCTTCATCGATGATGAAATCGCGGTTCGACAATTTTCCGAGCGGCGATTGCCTTGTGATGTCGCGCGGCATCGGCTGCTCGATATAGAGCAGCTTGGCCGCGATCGGCCGCAGCGCCGTGTCGCGATCGAGCCGGTCGGCCAGATCGCGCAG
>NZ_JAQGJT010000063.1 GCF_028290495.1 Tardiphaga sp. | reverse complement strand
AGGTGTTCAGGATGGCGATGACCGGGCGGCCCTTCCACTCCTCCGGCGCGTAACCCTGCTGCATCGCGCGCGAGCGATGGCCAAAGGCGCGCAGATCATCCGGCGCAAACCAGCGCGCGCTGCGGAGCTGGTCAGCGGTCTTGTTGCGAGTCGTCATTTTCCACCCTGCTATTTTTCCGCAATGTTGCAGGATCAGGGGTGGGTGGCAATGCAGCGTTCGACCAGCGCGTCTGCGCCGTGCCTTCAGCCTTTCAATTGTCGTCCCCGCTTTCACGGGGACGACAATTGACTTAATCGATGATCGCCACCGCCCGCGTCCAGCCGGCGGAGGCCTTTTCGATCTTCACCGGGAAGCACGACACCGTGAAGCCCGTCGAGGGCAGCTGTTCCAGATTGTGCAGCTTCTCGATGTGACAGTAACCGATATGACGGCCGGCCTTGTGGCCTTCCCAGATCAGGCTGGCGTCGTGAGTCTCGGCGTATTTCTTGGCGGTGTAGACGAACGGCGCGTCCCAGCTCCAGCCGTCGATACCGGTCAGGCGCACGCCGCGCTCCAGCAGGTACATCGTCGCCTCGTAGCCCATGCCGCAGCCGGACGTCACGTAGTCCTGCTGACCATATTTGATGCCGGCGGAGGTGTTGACCACGACGATTTCCAGCGGGCTCAGCGTATGGCCGATGCGCTTCAGCTCTGCCTCGACGTCGGCGGCGGTCGCGACATAGCCATCGGGGAGATGGCGGAAATCCAGCTTGACGCCGGGCTGCAGGCACCATTCCAGCGGCACTTCATCGATGGTCCACGCCTTCTCGCCGCGGTTCATCGTGGGGTGGAAGTGATAGGGCGCATCCAGATGGGTGCCGTTATGGGTCGAGAGATGGACCATCTCGACCGCCCAGCCCTCGCCGTCCGGCAAGTCTTCCTTCTTCAACCCGTCGAAGAACTGCAGCATCCGCGGCAGGCCCTGCTGATGGTCAATATATTCGATCGTCGGATGGTTGCCCGGCGGATCGGCGGGCACGTCGTTCTGCAGGGGAACGGAGATATCGATGAAGCGGCGAGCCATGGTGTTTCTTCCTAATGTTATTTTTCGCGTGTCATTCCGGGATGCGCGTCGATCGGCGAAGCCGTCCGGCGCGCAGACCCGGAACCGCGAATTGTTCAACTATCTCGGGATTCCGGGTTCGCGGTCGCCGAGTGGCGTCCGCGCCCCGGAATGACAGTGTGTAACAATCACCGTCAGTCCTGCCGAACGACCTTGTTCTTCAGGACGCCAATCTTCTCGACTTCGAGTTCGATCTCGTCATTGTGCTCAAGATACCAGCCGAGTTCGAGGCCGCAGCCGTTGCCGACGGTGCCGGAGCCGATGAATTCGCCGGGCATCAGGGTCTCGTCCTGGCTGATATAGGCGATCAGCTCCTCGAACGGGAACAGCATGCCGTCGGTGACGCCCGTCGAGCGCACCTTGCCGTTGACGCGGGCTTCCATCTTCAATGTGTAGGGATCGCCGATCTCGTCGGGGGTGACGATCCACGGTCCCATCACATTGCCGCCGTCGAAGCTCTTGCCCTTGGCGGGGCCGAGCCGACCTTCCATTTCCAGCCGCTGCGCGTCGCGTGCCGAGAAATCGTTGAAGATCGTGTAGCCGAAGATGTGGTCCTTGGCCTTGGCGGCCGTGATGTTGGCGCCCTTGTTCTTGGTGATGATGCCGAATTCGAGTTCGTAATCCATCACCTTGCTGTAGCGCGGCCATTTCACCGTGGTGTTGGTGCCTTTCACGCTGAAGCGGTTGGTGATGTAGAAGATCGGCTGGCGGCGATACACTTCCGGCAATTCGCCCAGCGGCTCGGCTTCGATACGCGCCAGTTCTGCCATGTCATTCTTGGCGCGGGCGGCGAGCTTGAGCTGGCCGCGCGGCGCCTGCAGGATGTGCAGCGGGAACGACATACCATCGCGACACTGCCGCGGCTCCGGCACCGGCGCGAGAATATCAGCGCCGACGACAGCCACCGACAGCGATTCGTCGCTGGCGTTCTTGTCGAACAGGCCGCGCGCCACATCGAGCGCGGCAGGGCCGGCGTCAATCAGCGCCAGCATCGACGCAAAGGCCGGATTGGCCCCGCCGGCACGGCTGGCAGCCGCGGCCACGTCGAACAGTTTGGTATCGTTTTGATGGACCAGACCAACCTTGTCCTGGCCGTTGGTGCGAAATGTCGCAAGTTTCACAGACGTCTCCCCTTGTTCTTGGATAAAATATATGATCAAAAAAAATATCGATAAACAAGAGGCGATGCAAAATATCGCGATCAGGGGGGAGGCTTTGATGAAAAATTGGATGGCAACGGCGGCATTCGCAGCGATGGTGATCGCTGGACCGGCGCACGCGCAAACCAAACTGCAGATCGGCTGCACGGCCACGACGGATTGCGCTTCCGCGATGGTCGCCGTGGATGAAGGTATCTTCAAGAAGCACGGTCTTGACGCCGAGATGATCCTGATCGGCATCAACTCCAACATCCCCGCGGCGATCCTGTCCGGCTCGATCCAGATCGGCGGACCGACCTCGACCGTGTTCCTTCAGGCCGCCGATGGCGGCCTCGATCTAGTGGCCGTGGCCGGCGCCACGATCATGAACCCGTCGTCCAACGCCAACATCACCGCCTTCGTGCGCAACGGCATCACCATCAAGGAGCCGAAGGATTTCGTCGGCAAGAAGGTCGGCGCGCCCGGTCTCGGCGCGTTCCTGCACGTGCTGTTCGTCAAGTGGCTGGTGGAAAAGGGCGTCGATCCGAAGAGCGTCAACTTCGTCGAAGTAACCTTCCCGACCATGCCCGACATCATCAAGTCCGGCGGCGTCGATGCGGTGCTGACGGCGGAACCGACGGTTTCGCGCATGCTCGCGGCCGGTAGCGGCACGATCGGCGCCCGTTATGCCTCAGAGCTAGAGCGCACCGAACCGATCATCTTCTATGCCTCATCGCGCGAATGGGCCGAGAAGAACCCGGAGACCGTCAAAAAATTCCGTGCCGCGATCGCCGAGGCCGCGCCGATCGTGAACAACGACAAGGAAAAGGCATCCGCCGCGATCGCCAAATTCACCAAGCAGACCATCGAACTCGTGAAGGCGTCGCCGCCGAACAAGTCCGAGCCGGTTCTCAAGGCCGAGCAGCTGGCATGGTGGATCGACATCATGTCGTCGCAAAAAATGTTGCAGACCAAGCTTGATCTCAACAAGCTGATCCTGAAGTAGGACTCAGACTGAAACAGGCAGCGAACATGGCAGGCTTGGCGCAGGATGGCCCGGCAGATGCGAATGGATCGGACACGCTGAGCGAACGCGCCGCCAGCCTGGTCGAACATGACATCATCGCCGGTCGCCTGGCGCCGGGCGCCAGACTCGGCATCGTCGATCTCGTACAGCGCTACGAGATCGGCGCCACGCCGCTCCGCGAGGGCCTGTCACGGCTGGTATCACGCGGGCTGATCGTCGGCATCGGCCAGCGCGGCTTTCGCGTCGCCGAAGTCAGCCGCGAGGATCTCGCCGACATCACCCGGATGCGTACGGTGGTGGAGATGGAAGCGCTGCGCCTCGCCATCCAGAACGGCGACGATGCCTGGGAGGCCGGCATCCTCGGCGCGCTGCACCAGATGCGCCGCCATATCGAACGGATCGGCGACAAATTTCGCGAGGGCGCACCGGATTTCGACCGGCTGCACAAGGGGTTTCACACCGCGTTGCTGGCGGCCTGCGGCTCGAAGCGGCTACTTTCCGCACATTCGGAATTGTACGACCAGGCCTACCGCTACCGCCGCGTGATGATGCGCGGCTTCGACAGCGGCACGCATTTCGTCGCCGCGCACCAGGTGCTTGCCGATCGCATCCTGGCGCGCGATATCGGCGCTTCCCAGGCCACGCTCGAATCGCATCTGCGTTCGACGCTGGCCTTTGTCTATCCGCCCGGTCAGGGAGATTGAAGATGATCATGTCCGCCACCGCGCGCCCGCAATCCACCACTGCCGCAACTGCGCCGGGAAAAGCGCAGATCGCTTTCTCGCATGTCACGCTCGATCTCGGCGGCAAGACCATCATCAAGGATGTCAGCCTCGACGTGAAGCCCGGCGAATTCCTCTGCATCATCGGCGCGTCCGGCTGCGGCAAGACCACCGCGCTGCGGCTCGCTGCGGGCCTGTATCAGCCGACGTCGGGTGACGTGATGTTCGACGGCGCGGCGATGCGCGCGCCGCGCCGCGACGTCGCCATCGTGTTCCAGGATTACGGCAAGGCGTTGCTGCCGTGGCGCACCGCCGCCGGCAATGTCTCGCTGGCGCTGGAGACCATCGGCATGCCGGCGTCGCAGCGCCCGGCGCGGATCGACGAACTTCTCAAGAAGGTCGGTCTGCCGAACCACGCCGACAAATATCCGGCAGAGATGTCCGGCGGCATGCAGCAGCGGCTGCAGATCGCGCGCTGCCTGGCGCAGGAGCCCAAGGCGCTCATGATGGACGAGCCGTTCGGCGCGCTCGATGCCATGACCCGGCAAGGCCTGCAGGACGAGGTGCTGGAGCTGGTCCGGGCGAGCGGCGCCACCGTGATCTTCGTCACCCACGATCTCGAAGAGGCGATTTATCTCGGCGATCGCGTCATCGGCCTGTTGCCGCATCCCGGCCGGATCGGCATCGAACTGAATATCGACCTGCCGCGGCCGCGCGACCAGCTGGCGACGCGGGAGATGCCGGAATTCCTGCGTCTGCGCCGCGAATTGTTCGACTTCATCAAGGCGTCGGAAGCATGAACCGCGAACGCCTGAAGGCGGCGATTCTGCCGGTCACGCTGCTGCTCGTGCTGGAAGTCTGTGCACGCTCCACCGAGATTCACAGCGACGCGCTGGCGCCGCCGAGCGCGGTCGCGATGGCGCTGGTCGAGGCCTTTGCCGACGGCTCGATCCTCGGCGCCACCCGGGACACGCTGGCCTCGGCCTTTGCCGGCCTGGTGGTCGGCGGCGCGGTCGGCTTGGCTTTCGGGATTGCACTTGGCATCTTCCAGCCGTTCGACCGACTGATGGAAGTCACCATCGAATCGCTGCGGCCAATCCCCTCGATCGCGCTGCTGCCGATCGCCCTGATCGCGCTCGGCTTCGGCTACCGCATGGAAATCGTGATCGTCGCCTTCGCCTGCGTCTGGCCGATCCTGATCCTGTCGCGCGCGGCCGTGCGCAGCATCGAGCCGCGGCTGATCGAGGTGTCGCGCGCGCTCAAACTCTCGCCCGGCGACCGCGTGCGAAAAATCATCATTCCGGCCGCTTTGCCGCGGATTTTTCTCGCCTTTCGCCTCGCCGCCGGCATCGCGCTCATTGTCGCCGTCACCGTGGAAATCGCGATCAATCCGATCGGGCTCGGCGCCGGCATCATGATCGCGCAGCAGGCGCTGCGGCCTGATTTGATGCTCGCTTATCTGTTGTGGATCGGGCTGATCGGCTACGCGCTCAACACCGGCCTGGTAGTGGCGCAGCGGCACCTGTTCGGGCCTGCAGCGCTGGCGGGAGAAGCCCGATGAACGCCACCGTCGTGATGTGGCGCGTCGCCAGCTTCCTCGTTGCCGCCGGCTTCGTGACGCTTTGGCAGCTGGTCGCCAACCTCAAGCTGGTGTCGCCGGTATTTCTCCCCGGCCCGGACCGCGCCTGGGCCTCTTTGGTTCGCGGCTTCACGTCGGGCGACCTGATGGCAAAGACCATCGGCACGCTGGAGCATATGGCCTACGGCTGGCTGCTGGCCTCGATCGTCGGCATCGCGCTCGGCGCGATGATCGGCTCCTCGAAGGCGATGCGCAGCTATGTCGCGCCGTCGCTGGAATTCCTGCGGCCGCTGCCGGTGTCGGCGATCATCCCGGTGGCGATCGCGGTATTCGGTCTGACGCAGGGTATGGCGCTGTTCGTGATCGCATTCGGCGCGATCTGGCCGATGCTGCTGGCGACCGTGCACGGTTTCGCCGCGGTCGAGCCGCGGCTCTACGAGGTGGCGCGCTCGCTGCACATGTCGCGGCTCGCGGTGATCTTCAAGATCGCTTTGCCCTCGGCCAGCCCCGACATCATCTCCGGCATGCGGCTCAGCCTGACGGTGTCGCTGATCCTCGCCGTGGTGTGCGAGATCCTGGCCGGCCTCGACGGCCTCGGCCACTGGGTGCTGCTCTCGGCACGCTCGTTCCGTTCGGCAGATTTGTTCGCCGGCGTGATCCTGCTCGGCGTGATCGGCTATATCACCGCGCAGGCGATGTCGATGGTCGAGCAGCGGCTGCTACGCTGGCGCACCAGCGGGCATTGAACTATATTTATCGATCCGGGAAGTGCGCGGCGCAGCCTCGCGCGAACCCGGAACCTCGATATGGCGAGTCTCATGTGGGGATTTCGGGTTCGCGACCGCCTCGGCGTTCGCGCCCCGGAATGACAGTCAGGCCGCAAACACCTTCGCGATCGAGGCCTGCGCGTCGTCCTGGATCTGGCGCAGGTGCTCCGGGCTGCGAAAGCTCTCGGCGTAGATCTTGTAGACGTCCTCGGTGCCCGAAGGCCGCGCCGCGAACCAGCCGTTGTCGGTCGAGACCTTGATGCCGCCAAACGCAACGCCATTGCCCGGCGCTTCGGTCAGCGTCGAGGTCACGGGATCGCCGGCCAGCTCGGTCATGGCGATCTGCGCGGGCGATAATTTCTTCAGCAGGCTCTTCTGCTCGACCGAGGCCGGCGCGTCGATGCGCTCGTAATAGGGCACGCCGAATTCCTGCGTGAGTTTTTCAAAACGCTGGCTCGGATCGTGCTTCGTCACCGCGGTGACCTCCGCCGCGAGCAGGCCGAGGATCAGCCCGTCCTTGTCGGTGGTCCACACCGTGCCGTCGCGGCGCAGGAACGAGGCGCCGGCACTCTCCTCGCCGCCGAAGCCGAACGAACCATCGTTCAGGCCATCAACGAACCATTTGAAGCCGACCGGCGTCTCGACCAGCTTACGGCCCATCTTCTTCACCACGCGGTCGATGATCGCGCTGGAGACGATCGTCTTGCCGATCGCAGCGTCCTTGCCCCAGTTCGGGCGATGTTCGAACAAATAGGAAATCGCGGAGGCCAGATAGTGGTTCGGGTTCATCAGGCCGCCTGAGCGGGTGACGATGCCGTGGCGGTCGGCATCTGTATCGTTGGCGAAGGCGACGTCGAACTTGTCGCGCATGCCAATCAGGCGCGCCATCGCGTAAGGCGACGAGCAGTCCATCCGGATCTTGCCGTCCCAGTCGAGCGTCATGAAGCGGAAGGTGGGATCGACGACGTCGCTGACGACGGTCGCATCGATCTTGTAGCGTTCGATGATCGGCTGCCAGTACTGCACGCCGGCGCCGCCGAGCGGATCGATGCCGATCTTCACCCCGGCGTTGCGGATCGCCTCCATGTCGACGACGTTGCCGAGGTCGGCGACGTACGGCGTGATGAAATCGTAACGCTTCACGAATCCCGATTTGCGGGCCCGCGCATAGGGGATCCGCTTGATGCCGGCGAGGTCGTTTTCGAGAAAGCCGTTGGCGGCCTTCTCCATCACGCCGGTGATGTCGGTATCGGCCGGGCCGCCGTTCGGCGGATTGTATTTGAAGCCGCCGTCCTCCGGCGGATTGTGCGACGGCGTCACCACCACGCCATCGGCGAAGCCGGAACGGCGGCCCTTGTTGTAGGTCAGGATCGCGTGCGAGATCACCGGCGTCGGCGTATAGCCATCGTGCTGGTCGATCATCACATGGACGCCGTTGGCGGCAAACACTTCCAGCGCGCTGACCAGCGCCGGCTCGGCCAGCGCATGGGTGTCGATACCGATGAACAACGGACCGTCGATGCCGGCTCCCTTGCGATAATCGCAAATCGCCTGGCTGATCGCGAGAATGTGGTTCTCGTTGAACGAAATGTTGAGCGCCGAGCCGCGATGCCCGGATGTGCCGAAGGCAACGCGCTGCGCGGCGATCTCTGGATCGGGCTTGCCGGAGAAATAGGCGGTGACGAGACGCGGCACGTTGACCAGCAAGGACGGATCGATCGTCTTGCCGGCCAGCGGATCTATATGGGAAGCCACATCATTCTCCTTCGCAAACCCTGGAACCGCCCCGCGCAAACGACGCGGGACGCCCCCTCATGGCATGTTTCGAAGGATTAATCAGCTAATTGGCCGGGGTCCAGAGGCCGGGTCGGGGGTCAGGCCTTGGCTCAGACCTTGGAGGTCTGCTGCACGGCCCAGGCTACTGGCACGGCGAAGCCAATGAACATCAGGACGACGCTTGCGGCGACCAGCATACTGTCGAGGGGCATTTTGCTCTCCATTGATTGACGGAGAGATTTTAGGCGGGGCGCGTCGGACCGCCTTGAGCTGAATCAAAAATGCGGCTGGATCGATTACAGCGCAGCGAGCTTGTCCAGCCGTTCGGGGGTCAGCAGGCGGATGCCGTCCGGCACCACCACGATCACCTTGGCGCGGGCCAGTTTGGTCAGCGTGCGGCTGACAGTCTCGATAGTGAGGCCCAGATAATCGGCGATGTCCTGCCGGCTCATCGGCAAGGGCACGTTGACGGAAACCGGGCCGATCCGGCTGTAGCGGGCCTGCAGATTGAGTAGAAAGGCGACGACTTTCTCTTCGGCCGTGCGGCGGCCGAGCAGCAGCATCTGATCCTGCGCGAGGCTGAGTTCATGGCAGACAAACTGGTGCAGCCGGCGCAAAAGATGCGGCTTGGTGTCGAGATATTCGACAAAGGCAGCGCGGGCGAAGCGGCAGACCTTGACGTCGGTGACGGCTTCGGCAGCTACGCCGTAGCGTTCCATAAAGGCAAGACCGAGGAAATCGCCCGGCAACGCAAAGCCTACGATCTGGCGACGGCCATCGGGCAGCGACTTGTAGAGTCGTACGCAACCTTCCGAGACGTTGTAGACGTTGCAGGCCAGCGCGCTCTCATCGAACAGCATCGTCCTGGCGGGGTAGGTCTTGGGTTGGCTAACTCGGGCGACTTCGTCCATTTCCGAAAGTTCCAGCGCACCGCAGACGCTGAATTTCCGCACCATGCAGACGCAGCCATTCGCACCGCGACCAACCCTGCAGTAGAACGCTTCTGCGCCGGCCGCGAAGACAACACTGGGCGCCTCTGAGGCAACGACAGGAGCCTCAAGGAGAGCGTTGGGTTCAGTCATGCTGCGCGACATACGGCAGCTTACCGGTGGCTCGCCAGATCGTTTTGATCCAGATCAACTGCCCCCGATCAGGCGCCCTCGTCCAACGCGACCAGTTCGCGCTTTCGGCGAAACGACGGCAGCAGCGGACCGACCAGCAGCACGACGGCGAGCGCCAGACAGACCGCGGAGATCGGCCGCTCGACGAAAGTCATCAGGTCGCCCTGTGACAGGATCAGCGATTTCCGCAGATTGTTCTCCAGCAGCGGCCCGAGCACGAAAGCCAGCACCAAGGGCGCCGGCTCATAGCCGAACTTGCGCATGAAATAGCCGATCACGCCGAAGCCGATCATGACATAGACATCGAACACGTTATTGCTGCTGCAATAGACGCCGATGATCGTGAACAGGATGATCATCGGAAACAGCACGTTGTAGGGCAGCTTCAGGAGTTGCACCCACATCCCGATCAGCGGCAGGTTCAGCACCAGCAGCATGACGTTGCCGATATACATGCTGGCGACGATGCCCCAGAACAGGCCGGGGTTCTGCGAGATCAGCAGCGGGCCGGGCTGCAGCCCGTGAATGACGAAGGCGCCGAGTAGCAGCGCCATCACCACGTTGGGCGGAATGCCCAGCGTCATCAGCGGAATGAAGGCGCCGCCCGCCGCGGCGTTGTTGGCGGCCTCGGGCCCAGCTACGCCCTCGATGGCGCCGCGGCCAAAACGCTCCGGCGATTTCGACAGCCGTTTCTCCAGCGCATAAGACGCGAACGAGGCCACCACCGCGCCGCCGCCCGGCAAGATGCCAAGGAAGAAGCCGAGCAGCGTGCCGCGCCCGATCGGGCCGGCGCTGGCCTTCCAGTCCTCCTTGTTGGGCAGCAGCTGCGTGATCTTCGCATTGATGATGTCGCGCTTGATCACCTGCTCGGTGTTGAGCAGCACTTCGGCGAGGCCGAACAGCCCCATCACCACGGGCACCAGGCCGATGCCGTCGATTAGCTCGATGCGGCCGAAGGTCAACCGCGGCTGCGCGGTGATGCCGTCGAGACCGACGAGGCCAAGTACGATGCCGATACACGCCATCAACAGCGCCTTGGCCATCGAGCCTTGCGTCAGGAAGGTGAGCACCACCAGGCCGAGCACCATCAGGCTGGCATATTCCGCGGGGCCGAAGGCGATGGCGACAGAGGCGAGCTTCGGCGCTACCAGCATCAGGGCGACCAGCGAGAAGGTGCCGGCGATGAAGGAGCCCAAAGCGGAAATGCCGAGCGCGGGCCCCGCCCTGCCCTGCTTGGCCATCTGGTGGCCGTCGATACAGGTGACGACGGAGGCCGCCTCGCCCGGGATGTTGACCAGAATCGAGGTCGTCGAGCCGCCATACATCGAGCCGTAATAGATGCCGGCCATCATGATGATGCCGGATTCCGGCGTGCCGGACAGCGTGATCGGCAGCAGCAGCGACATCGCCGAAATCGGCCCGATGCCCGGCAGCACGCCAACTAACGTACCGATGAAGACGCCGAGGAAGCAGTACAGGATATTGATCGGCTGCAACGCGACGCCGAAACCCTGCATAACATTGGTAATAACGTCCATGATGCGTGCTTTCGATCAGCCGATTTCAAAGATGCCCGAAGGCAGCTGGATCAGGAGCCCGCGCTTCAGCACCCACCACACGCCGAGCGGCGCCAGCACCGCGAGCGGCACCGCCAGCCGCCAGCGCACCGGATCGATCGCGCGCAGCAACAGCAGCATCAAAGGGATGGTGGAGATCAGGAAGCCGAGCTGATCAAGCGCTATCGCATAGGCGACCAGACTGGCGATGATCACCACCGGCTTCGCCCAGCGCGCGCCGTCCCACCGCGAACCGAAGGTTGGGCCGCCCTCGGTGACCGCGGCGATGACGATGGAGATCGCGAACAGGCACATCAGGACGCCGGTGTAGAACAGCACGTAGCCGGAGCCGGGATCGTTGATGCTGCCGAGTTTCAGTTTAAGCCCGGAGCGGATCACGAACAGGCCGAGCGCCAGGCCGAGTAGCCCGGTCCAGAATTCGGAATTATTGAGGCGGAAGGTGGGGCGGGTGGGAGAGGTCATGTCGGATGCTTTCGATTAACGCGAGACACTCATACCCCGGACGCGCTGCAGCGCACCGCCGTTGCGGCGGAATGCTGTGCAGATCCGGGGTCCCGGTTGGGCGAATAAAAACCGGGATCCCGGATCTGCGGAGCGGCATTTCGGACGATGCTGCGCATCGTCACTCACGCCGCACCGCGTCCGGGACACGCTTGCGCTAGTTCGCCTTCTTGCCAAGCCCTATGCCGTCGATCACCTTGCGCTCGGACGCCGTGACCTCGGTGACGAACTTCTTGTAGTCTTCAGTGTTCTTGTAGTTCGGCACCATGTCATATTTCGCCAACGTGGCGACGACGGCGGGGTCCTCGACCGCCTTCTTGAAGGCGTCGTGCAGCTTCGCCACGATCTTCGGATCCATGCCCTTCGGTCCGGCAATGCCGAACGGGGAATCGTAGACCATCGGATAGCCGATTTCCTTCAGCGTCGGCACATCAGGAAAATTCGGCGAGCGCACCGCGGTCCAGACCATCAGGAGGCGCAGCTTGCCGGCATCGACCAGCGGCCGCCAGCCCGTGGAATCAGCCTGCAGCATGGTATGCTGACCGAGCACCGCAGCGTTGGTCTCGGCGCCGCCCTTGAACGGCACCTGCGTCATCTTGATGCCGGCGAGTGCGGCGATCTGCTCCATGCCGACATGCAAAGAAGTGCCGGTGCCCGGCGTCGCATAGGTCACCTTGCCAGGATTGGCCTTGGCGAATTCGACGACATCCTTCCAGCTTTTGAACTGCGATTCCGAACTGGTGGTGACTCCGAACGTGTAGCCGGTGAGGTGGATGATGTAGCTGAAATCCTTGTCCGGATTCCACGATACTTCCTGCATCAAGGGCAGACGAAACACTGTGATCGGAATTTGCGAGATGGTGTAGCCGTCGGGCTTCGACGCCGCCGCCATCGTTGCCGGTCCCACCGTGCCGCCACCGCCGCCCTTGTTGTCGATGACGATCGGCTGGCCGAGATGTTTGGAAGCAGCGTCAGCAATCGCGCGCATCGAGATATCGGTGGAGCCGCCGGCAGGCCACGGCACGATCAGGGTGACCGGCTTGGTCGGATAGTCCTGCGCCACCGCGACGCCGCTGAACAGAGCAGCGACAGCGATCACGGCAACAGCAAAGCAATTGCGCTGCAACATCAAATTCCTCCCTGTGCGGCCATCAGGATCAAGTTCTGGCGATCAAGTCCCGGCCTGCATTCTTATTTTGCGATTGCGTCGCACGGGGATCAACGACTATTTTTCGAAGCCGCACAATGCGTAGCAGGTCATGTGCGACATTCGGTCCGCATGCGCGTGCATTCGTTGACGGAGAATTCCGCCAGCGAAAATATTTGAGCGCAGATGTCGGATCGCCGCACCGCCAGCCGTCCTCTGCGGGAAGTTCAGCAAAAGGAGATGCCAGTGGCCAAGATGATCTTCGTCAACCTGCCTGTCACCGACCTGCCCCGCGCTACGGCCTTCTACGAGGCAATCGGCGCGCAGAAAAACGAGATGTTCTGCGACGGCACAGCCTCCTGCATGGTGTTCTCCGACACCATCCACGCGATGCTGCTGACGCACGAGAAATTCAGCCAGTTCACGTCGAAGAAGATCGTCGATGCCAAAACAAGCAGCGAGGTGCTGATCTGCCTCTCTGCCGACAGCCGCGACGACGTCGATGCCCTCGTCAACAAGGCGACGAAGGGCGGCGGCGGTGCCGATCCGTGCCCGAAGCAGGACTACGGCTTCATGTATGGCCGCAGCTTCGAGGATCCAGACGGCCATATTTGGGAAGTAGTGTGGATGGACATGGCGGCCGCGATGGCCGCGCAGCCTGCCGCCGCGGATGCGTAACGAGGGAATCAGGGAGAACGCCGATGTCGAAGATTGCACCCTGCCTGTGGTTCGCGACCGAGGCCGAGGAAGCCGCGAATTTTTACGTCTCGCTGTTGCCGGATTCGAAGATCTGCAAGGTCCAGAAGAACGTCACCGACAGCCCGGGCGGCAAGGCCGGGTCGGTACTGGTGGTGATATTCACGCTCGCCGGCCAGGAGTTCATGGCGCTGAACGGTGGCAAAAAGTTCGATTTCACCCATGCCGTATCGTTCAAGATCGATTGCGCCGACCAGGCCGAGGTCGACCGATTATGGGATGCGCTGCTGGAAGGCGGGTCGCCCGAGCAATGCGGCTGGCTGAAAGACCGCTACGGTGTATCCTGGCAGATCGTACCCGCCGGGATGCCGGGACTGCTCGGCGGACCCGATCCGGCCGGGGCGCAGCGGGCGATGCAGGCCATGCTGCAGATGGTGAAACTCGACATTGCCCGGCTAAAATCCGCCTATGCCGGCGGCTGAAACGCCGCTTGTTATCTAAGCAGCTGATTTTGTTAGAATTTCAGGAAACACCATCGGGGATGCGGGCGATCTTTATTCGCGCCAAGCTTGCTTGACATCGAGTCCCCGGCCTCCTTATATGCCGCGCGTCCCGAGGGTTGTTTGGCCCACGCGGACCTGTGGCGGGGTAGCTCAGTTGGTTAGAGCACGGGAATCATAATCCTGGGGTCGGTGGTTCGAGTCCACTCCTCGCTACCAAATATCTCAATATTTGCAGCGGCTTACAGTCGAGCAGGTTGAGACACATTCAATCCAGATGACCTCTTGGCAGATCCGCAGCAAATGTTGCCTCGGTTCTCGCTCGACCTGTTCGGCGTTGCCGCGGGCGTCAGGCTCCGCTGCGATACGTCGCCCAGCCAGCCAGCCGAAAGCGAGCGCGGGACCGAGCGTGATACCCGGTCCCGGACAGGTGCCTTCCGTGATCGATGCCATGTCGTTCCCGCACGCATAGAGGCCAGCGATTGGCGATCCGTTTGCGGAGAGAACGCGCGCCCGCGCATCGGTCACGATGCCGGCTGACATCCCGAGATCAGCCGGATAGACCGTAACTGCAAAACACGGAGGCTGACGGATCGGCGCCTGCGCTTCCAGCGCGTCGGCTCGCTTCAGGTTTCGGCAACGACGGGATTGCGAAGAATGCCGATGCCGCTGATCTCCACTTCAACGATGTCGCCGTGCTTCATCCAGAGCGGCGGAGTTCTCTTGGCGCCGACGCCTCCCGGCGTGCCGGTCACGATGACATCGCCGGGCTCAAGCGTCATGATGGTCGAGCAATAGCGGATCAAGGCAGGAATGCCTGTGATCAGGAGATCCGTCGTCGATTTCTGAACAATCTGTCCGTTGAGGCGCGTTTCCAGCGAGAGTTTGGACGGGTCCGGGATTTCGTCTGCAGTGACCAGCCATGGTCCGAAAGACCCCGTCCGGGCGAAGGTCTTGCCGGCTACGAATTGCGACGTATGGCGCTGCCAGTCGCGAATGCTGCCCTCATTGTAACAGGCGTAACCGGCGATCGCGGCCAGCGCGCGATCTTCGGAAATGCGCCGACCACCCTTGCCTATCACCAGAGCCAGTTCACCTTCATAGTCGAAATGATCGGACTCCAAAGGCTTCACGATCGGCTGCAGATGACCGACCTGGCTCTCGGGGTATCTGGTGAAGATTGAAGGATTTTCCGTCACGGTGCGCCCGGTTTCCTGGACGTGGTCGCGATAGTTGAGGCCGATGCAGATGATTTTTCCAGGATCGGGGATCACCGGAAGGAATTCGACGTCGCCGAACTTCCAGTCCGGCGCGTTTTGTTCAACGAGCTGCTTCGCCAGATCCATCGCGTCCGCGGCAATGAGCTGACGGAGCGACGTTATCCCGCGATCTTTCAGAAGCGGTCCGAGTTCGACGATCCCCTCGCCCTTGACGGCGCCAAAGCGTGCGACCTTGTTAGCTTCAAACGATACAAACTTCATGGATAGCCTCTTCGGTTTCAAGTTGAGAAGATGGTGGGAAGGGGTTCAGGCCGCGCAGGACTTTCGATCCGCCGATGGTGAAAGACGCAGCGCGTGAGTGAGCAGGCCTGCGGCATCAGCCGACGTCTCGGCAACGGCGAGCACGTATCGATCGGGCCTGACGAGCGCCGCCGAAATTCCGGCCTGATCCAGCCACGCCTGAAGCGGGCCTGCTTCGTCGGCCGCCACGAAGGCCACGCCCTGCTGCTGGCACTGCCGCCGCAAGGCGTCGTCCGCAGCCGCGTCGCTGGCGCGCGCGATCAGCGCGAAGCCATATCCGACGCGATCGTCGAAAAGCCGGCCGTCGGGCATTCTCGGCTGCGGCGCGGGCGTCCCGACGGGGCGCTCCGAACTCAGCGCCAAACCGCGACCGAGGCTCGGCTTGATCGAACTCATGCGGACAGGCTCATCACCAGCCGATGCACCCGGCAATGCGCGCTCGACGGCGCGGGTATTGATCAGTCCGCCCAGGCGCACGGCCAGCTCGATATATTCCGTGACATGCGGAATGCGTTCGCTTGGGTAGGAATCGAGCAACGTACCCGGCGCACCGCCGCGAATGACCGCCGCGAGCTTCCACGCCAGATTGCTGGCGTCGCGAATCCCTGCACATAGGCCCTGGCCGAGAAACGGCGGCGTTTGATGCGCGGAATCGCCGGCGATCAATAGCCGTTCATGCCGCCATTTGCGCGCGACCACCGAGTGAAACATGTAGACGGCCGCCCGCTCGATATCGGCATCCTCGGGTGTGATCCAGCGCGACAGCAGTTGCCAGATCTTGGCCGGCTCCATCAGAGCCGCGTTGCTCTCACTATCCTTCGCGGTGATTTCCCAGCGACGCCTTTGTCCCACACCCCGCACATAGGTCGCGGGCCGCTCCGGCTCGCAAAACTGGATGCTGTGCTCGCCGAGCTCCGGCTTGTCGCGCTTCAGCAGACAATCGATCACCAGCCAGCGTTCGTGAAAGCCGAGATCGACCGACGTCGAACCGATCAGGCGCCGCACCAGCGAGCGCGCGCCGTCACAGCCGACCACGTAACGCGCCCTTACACTTTCAAGCTGGCCTGACGCCAGATCCTCGAAGCGCAACGTAGCACCGTCCGGATCCTGATCGATCGCAAAGACGTCGCGCCGGGCGAGCACCGTTACCGACGGCGCCGTCGAAAGCTTGCGGCGCAAGATGCGTTCAAGATCCGGCTGATGAAAGCGGTAGCTTTCGTGCCAGCCTTGCGGGCCGATATTCATGGCACGCGACCAATCGAGCAGCCGCCGCCCGGCCGCATCGACGAACAACATGCCGGGTGACAGATGTGTATGCGGCAGTACCTCGTCCGCGACGCCGATGGTCTGAAGGACACGCATCACCTCGTCGTCGAAATGCACCGCGCGCGGCAAGGTATAAGGTTCCGCCTCGCGTTCCAGAACAACGACAGAAAGGCCGGCCTGACCGAGCAGCAGGGCGAGCGTCGCGCCGACCGGCCCCAGACCGACGATGGCCACATCGGCGATAGCAGCCGGTTCATTGCTCACGGACATTCCGCGCTACTCCGCCCGGACCACGGAATCAAGCCACGCGCAATTGGCCGGGTTGGGCACGCGGACGCCGCGCCGGGCGGCATCGAGACGCATGTCGCGCAGCCGCGCGCGCTGCTCCTCGGGCATGTAGAGCCGTTCGTGTCCCCACAGGCTCGGCCCGTCAAAGGTCTCGAACGGCTCCCATGTCGTGGGTTCGATGACCTGCGCACCCCAGCCGTACTCGACGAAGAAATTCGACGGTGAGTGGGCATAAAACGACGTCATGTGATCGTTGGTATGGCGGCCGAGCGTGTAGGCAACCCGCCCCTCGTCGAGTTGGGCGAGATCGTAACCTTGCCCGACATCGTCGAGGCTCTGCAGTTCCACCATGAAGTGATGAAAACTCTGCTTGCCGGACCCGACCATCGCAAAGCTGTGATGACGCCCGTTGATATGAAAGAAATACAGCGGATAGGGCTTCAAGCCGTAGTCGGTGACGCTGAAACCGAGGACGTCGCGATAGAAAAGCATCGCTGGTTCGATATTATCGACGTTCAGAACGACGTGCCCCATGCCCAGCGGCCCGGTCTTGAATCCGGAAATCGGCCGGCCGGGAATGAACGGATCGGTCGTGATCTCCGGCGAATGGAAAATCTCGACACGGTGACCATTGGGATCGGTGAAGATGATCAGATCGGCGACGCGTCGCTCATCCGCCAGCGCGCGCGTCCCACGCTTGACCCGGACACCGTGTGCCTCCAGCCGCGCTGCCATCGCTTGCAGGTCATCGTGATTTTGGACTTCCCAGCCGAGAAAACCGAGCCCTTCACTGTCCGCGCCCGTCACCAACAGCCGCTGCTTGCGGTCGTCCATCCTGAACGTGCGGACGGCGCCGCCGCGATCGTACGGCTGCATGCCCAGCAGATGGGTGGCGAAACCGCTCCAGTCGTCCAGCTTGGTGGACTGGATACCGATATAGCCGAGAGACTTGAGAGCCATTGTATATCTCCTCAAAGAATCGCCATTGGTGCCGTGCCGCTACTGACGCTCGATGCCGCGGGCATCGATGACCTTGTTGAATTCGGAAATCTCCCGCTTCACGCGGCCAGCGAACTCGGCTGCGGTGCTCGGTGTCGCGTTGGCGCCGAGCGCGCGCATTTCTTTCTGGAAGTCGTCCGATTTCACGATCGCGACGACTTCTCGGCGCAGCCGGTCGGCGACGTCAGCCGGAATGCCCTTCTTCGCGGCAATGCCGAGCCAGGATTCGTATTCGAGCCCCGGCACTATATCGCCGGAGAACGCCACGTCCTTCATCTCGGCGGGCACCTGACGCGTGGTCACGGCGAGCGGCCGGACGGCTCCCGCGACGGACTGCGGGTAGGCAAACGTCATCGTATCGATCATCACCTCGACACGTCCCCCGAGGAAGTCGGCCAGCGCGGGTGTACTTCCGCGATACGGCACGTGGACCAGCCCCGCACCGGTCGCGGCATTGATCCATTCGCCCAGCAGATGATGGGCGGTGCCGAAGCCAACCGAATAGAAATGGATGGTGCCGGGCTTTTCCTTGGCCGCCGCAATCAATTCGGGCAGCGAACCGTATGGCGATCCCGGGCGAACGCCGACGACCATGCCGTAAGTCGCCACGGTGGAGATCCATTCGAGGTCATCAACCGGATCGAACGGCAACTTGGCGCGCATCGCGGCCGCCACCGAATGCGCACTCGCCAGCAACAACAGCGAATAGCCATCTGCCGGCTCGTTCAGAACCTGCGTCGTGGCCGACATACCGCCTGCACCGGGCTTGTTCTCGATCACCACCGGCTGACCAAGCCTCTTGGACAAACGCTCTCCGACCAGCCGCGCTGCGGTGTCGGAGCTTCCTCCGGGCGCAAAGCCGACGACCATGCGTATCAGCCGACTTGGATACTCGTCCGCCGCCCGCCCTTCCCTCGCGGTGAATGCGAGGGCAACGGCGATCGCCACCGCTGCCTTGACCCAAGACCCCAAGAGTCTCCGCCGTGTCATGAGGCGAGTCCTTCTTCCTTGAAGACGCGCACCGCCGCGTCGGTCGCTTTCAAGGCGGCGTAACGTTCCGAGCAGGCCGGCGGCGCGTCGAGCTTGACGCGATCGATGGTCCAGAACAGCACGTAGAACAAAGCTGCATCGGCAAAGGTCGCACCGCCATGCAGCGCACCGCCGGGCTTGAGCTCTCGTTCGACGACGGCAAGCCCGGCCTGAACGATCTCGCGGCCCTGACGCTGGATGGCTTCGTGAGAGGCTGGATCTTCGCAGAACTTCGCCGGCCGGAAGATGCGCGAGAAACCCTGCATATGCAGGGTCGCGACGAGGTAGTCGGTCAGCTCGGCGGCCCGCAACGCCCGCTCGGGATCGGATGGCACCAGCCCTGCCTCGGGCGCAGATGCTGCGAGGTAGTGCGCGATCACCGGAAATTCCGTCAACAGCGATCCGTCGTCACGCAGCAATGTCGGCACCTTGGCCTTCGGATTGATCTCCATAAACCACGGCTGGCGGTTCTCGCCGTTCTTAAGATCGAGCGTCTGCCGCTCGTAGGGACGCCCGATCTGCTCCAGCAAATAGTGGATGCCGATGGAACAGGCCCCGGGCGTATAAAAGAGCTTCATTGGTCGGTCCCCTAGTGAAGGCTGGTGGCGGAATTGTCGGGACGCCACGCCAAAGCACGGCGTTGAAACAGGCGCAGAACGGCGTCCGCGAGCAGCACAAGTGCAGCGGTGATGACCATCCCCGCATAGACGCCGGTGATATCGGCCATATTGTAGGAGTGGTGAATGTAGTAGCCGATGCCGTTTTCAGCGGCGAGGAATTCACCGACCAGCGCCGCGTTGATAGCCCACGGCAATGCAGCTCGCAGCGCCGCCCAGACGAAGGGCTGCGATGAATTCCAGAATACCTCGCGCGCGATCTCGACCTTGCCGGCCCCGAAGATGGCGACCGTCCGAATGAGGTTGGGTCCAACCGAACGAATGCCGACAAAGGTCGCGACGAAGACGAGAAAGAAGGTCATCAGCGCAACGAGCGCGATCTTCGACGTCAGGCCGATACCGAACCACATGATCAGGATCGGGCTCAGCGCCAGTTTCGGAATTCCGACCGCGGCCCGGGCAAACGGCTCGATCACCGCGGAGAGCCGTGGCGACATCTGCACGAGGAACGGCAGGACCACACCAAAGCCGGCACCGATCGCGAGTCCGCCGACGGTCTCCAGCACCGTCACCCAGACCATCGGGACGATCTCGCCGCTATGCACAAGTTCAACCAACCGCAGCAAGGTCGGCAGTGGGCCCGCGATCAGATCGGGCACCATCCGCCCAAGGCTCTCCCAGGCGAGCAGCAACACGACCGCGACGGCCGTGCGGGCCAGCGCAAGCCACGGCATCGCGCCCCGGCGCGGCAATGGACGCGCCAATTGGGGGATGATCTGGCTGATCGACCGGCCCATCAGACTTCCGCCCGAATGCGGCCGAAAATGCCAGGATAGTGCGGCTCGGTAACGAGGCTGTCGACCGAGCGCGGCCGCGGAATATCGATCAGGTGTTCGCCGCGAATACTGGCCGGCGACTTGGTCAGCGTCAGGGTACGATCGCCGAGCGCAATGGCTTCGGTGATATCGTGGGTGACGAACAGGATGGTCTTGCGGCCAAGCTCCCAGAGCCGGACGAGGTCGTTCTGGATATGCAGACGCGATTCGGCATCGAGGGCACTGAACGGCTCATCCATCAGGATCACGGGCGGGTCGTAGGCCAGCGTGCGGATGATCGATGCGCGCTTGCGCATGCCGCCCGACAGTTCGTGCGGATAATGGTTCTCGAAGCCGCTGAGGCCGACGGCCGCAATCAGCTCATCCACCCGCTTTCGGAACGGTGCATCGAGACGCCCCTGAATCTCGAGCGGGTATTCGACATTGGCGCGCAGCGTCCGCCACGGCAGCAGGTTGTCGTCCTGCATGATGTAGCCGATGCGACCTTGCGAGCCTGCATTCAGTCCCTGCTGTGATGGACTACTGATGACCTCGCCATGAAGCCTGATGTCGCCTGCGGACGGCGTGTCGATCTGGGCCAGCAAATTGAGCAGCGTGGATTTTCCGGAGCCGGAAGGACCGACCAAAGTGACGAACTCGCCTTCGCGCAGGGTGAAAGAAAGTCCCCGGATAATCCACCGCTCGCTCTGCGTGCCCCTGTCGGTGAAGGCTTTTCCGAGATCGCGAACTTCGAGAACGGGTGCGCAGGTCATGTCAGGCCGCCTTGGGAAGGCTGGAGGTCAGTTGCGGACGCCATGCCAGAAGCTTCGCCTCGGCTGCGGCGACTGCGATGTTGGTCAGCGCCACGATCAGCGTAAGGGCAGCGATGGCTGCGAGCGCGCCGGTGATCTCGAAATTGCCTGCGGAGGACTGGATCAGGTAACCGAGCCCGCGGTTCGACGAGATCAGTTCGGCAATCGCGGCGCCGCCGATCGACAGCGGCAGCGCTATCTGGATCGCCTGAAATATGAACGGCGTCGCCGCCGGTAACACCACGGTACGCAGCAGTTGCGTCTCGTTGGCGCCCACCACCTTGGCCATCCGGATCAGCCGTGGATCGACCGCCCGCACGCCCTCGGAGGTGCTGAAGAACACGATGAAGAAGCTGACGCTGGCGACCAGCGCGACCTTGCTCCAGATACCGATCCCGAACCAGACGATGAACAGCGGGATGAAGGCGATCTTCGGCAGTCCATAGCCGATCATGATGAAGGGATCGAGCACGGCGGCCAGGAACACCCGCCGACGCAGCACCAGCGGCAGCAGCAAGCCGGGAACCGCGCCGATCAGGAAGCCGAGCAGCGCCTCAAGCACGGTGTAACCGACATGGCCGGAGAGCACGCCGGACACGGTCCAGATATAAAGCTGCTGCATCACGAGGATCGGAGAGCTGATCTGCTCCGGCCCGGCCCACGCGCTTCCACCCTGCCAGATGGCAGCCAGTACAGCAGCAAAGATGATCCGATCCCACATCCGACGGTTCCATCGCTCTCAGTTGGCAGAGGCCGCCGAATACAGTTCGCTCGCAGGCGGGACCTTGGCATCTTCCGGAATGATGCCGCTGATCCGATCGAACGAAACGACGTTGCGATACATGTCGTCGGTCAGTTCGAGATCGGTCCGCGCATATTTGGCAAAGATGTCGAAGGACTGTTTCAGCGCGCCCGGCTCCATCTTGTCGAACGTCTTGCCCAGCGATGCGAGACTGGTGGCGGGATCGCTCTTCATCAGCGCAATCGCCTTCTTCAGCGCGGTCACGAAGCCGCGACAGATCGCAGCCTGCAACTGGCAATGATCCGGCCGAACCAGCACGGTGTTGTAGGGAAACGTCTTCATTTCCGGCAGGTCCACATCGGGACCGGTCACCCACATCACGCCGCCGTCTGCGACCGCCGTCAGCGAAAACGGCGGCGAGAACGCCATGGCGTCGATCGTTCCGCTCTTCATCGCCGCGACCATGGCCTGCGGCTGCAACGCCGTGATCGTGAAGTCCGTCTCCGGATTCATGCCGGCCTTGCGGGCCAGATAACGCAGGAAACTGTGCGGCAGGCCGTTGACGGCGTCGATACCGATCGTCAGCCCCTTGAGCGCCTTGACCTTGTCGAGCGCACTCGCGGACGAGGCCGTGCCGAGCTTGTCGGCAACCGCCTTGCGAACGATGATGTCGGTGGTGACGCGATCCTGGGTATTGGCAATTGCTACCAGCTTCTGATTGCGCACCGCAGCCGCAATCTGGATGCCGCCGGAGATCATGGTGAAGTCGGCACTCTTGCCGAGCACGGCAGGAATGACGCCGGGCCCCGCGACATAGATGATCTTGGGATCAATCCCCTGCTCGCGAAACAGACCGCGTTCGACAGCGATGTAAGCCGGTCCGAACAGCAGCGACTGCGCAGGCAACGCGATGGTCACGGGTGTTTCAGCCGTCGCCGTGCTGCCGCCCGCTCCGAGCAGCAGACAGCCCATCATCATTGCCGCGAACGGCATCCTTTGCTTGGTCATCATCACGTCCCTCCCCTGATTGTTAGCTACCTGTCTTTTGCAGGAATGCTTCTTGATCCGAAGTTCGCCTCGGCTTTTGTCCGAGCGCGACATCGAGTGCCCCGCCGAGAATGTCGGGTGGCCCCTCGCCAAGCTCCGTGGCCGTAGCCCGAACGGCAACATAGCCGTCGGGCCGCACCAGCACCGCGCCACCCTGGGGCAGCCCGTACAGCGCACCGAAGCGCCCGGACGGATCATTCAGATCGCCGCCCGCGCCGACGGTCCAGGCGCGCCCGTGCAATTGTCGATCCGCGATCGCCTGCATAAACGTTGCCCGCCATTCGGCACACTCGGGCGTCGTGAAAAACGTGAACTGGCCATGGCCGAGGATATCGATGGTCGATATCAACTGGCCGTCCTGCTCCAGCCAGAGATGCGGCGCACGATGCCCGGGACGCGCATCCGGCGCGTAGTCCATCACCGAAAAGGCCGGGGCCGCGGTGCCATCGCTGACGAGGGCGCCACTGTGATAGACAGGCCCGAACGTCTGGCCGAGGTAGTCGAAATGCTCCCTGAGCCCCGGCACGACGTTGCGCATATGCGTCTCGGCCGCCTCCCGGCCGTCGCCATCGAGGCTCCTTGCCATGGAACTGTCGGACGTCGCCATGCCGGACAGGCCCAGTTCGGCCATCTTCATGGCATTGGCGACGCTTTGATCGATGTTGATCTGCGCAATCGGCCGTCGCTCTGAATTGTAGGTGTCGAGCAGCGCCCGGGGTGCCAGCCCCCGCAGCACCAGCGCCAGTTTCCAGGCCAGATTGTGAACGTCCGCGATCCCCGTATTCATGCCCTGCCCGCCGGTCGGCGGCAGCGGATGAGCCGCATCGCCGGCCAGAAATATCGGACCGTTATTCATACGATCGGCCAACCGCGCCTGCATTCGCCACGGCAGGATCGAGTGGATCTTGATGTCGATCCCGTCGATGCCGATGACCTCACGCAGAACCCTGGCGCATCGCTCTGGCGTGAAGTCGGCCGCCGTTTCCTTCTGCTCGTCGAAGGCAAAATTGTAGGTCCAGCGATGACGCCCATCGAGGGCAATCAGTACCCCGCAGGTCTGTGTATTGTAGATCCACCACAGCAGGTAGGGGCGATCCTCGACGAGCGACCACAGATCCGCTTCGAAGTAGATGCCGATCTGGCGCCCGATGCGGCCAAGCCCGGACATTTCGATGCCGGCCTGCTGCCTGACGAGGCTGCGCGCGCCATCGGCGCCGACCACAAACGGCACCGTCATCTCGAAATCACCGTCGGGACCGATACCGCTCAGGCGCACCACCTCACTATCGCGCTCGACGCGACGAACCTCCGTTGAAAAGCGGAGCTCGATATTCGGGTCGCTCTGCGCAGCGCGCAGCAGCACCGGCTCCAGCCTGTCTTGCGGACAAGACGCGCGCAGGCTCGGACTGGCGGCACGGTGCGCCTCATCGCGCTCCGGCACGCCCCGCGTACGCAGCACTGCGACGGCGGGTTCGGCGAGCCGCCTCAAAAAAGCAACGCCTTGATTGCGGTCGGCCGGGAGACTTACAGATCGAACGGGCTCTTCGAGGCCGATGGAGCGAAAAATTTCCATGCTGCGTGCGTTGACGACATGCCCACGCGGGTGCGTGGACGTCGTTGCATTCCGCTCATAGATGACCGTCGAAATCCCCTGCTGCGACAGCAGAAGGGCGCACGTCAGCCCAACAGGACCCGCGCCGACAATCGCGACCTTGGGCATCACTTCCTCCACGAGCGACGCATTATGCTGCGTCAGCTTTATTGACTGCCAGTCAACATCCGATTTGATCGGCCGTCAAGTCGCTGTTTATAGATTTTGCGGTGCATCCTTTGCGCCCAGCAGGTGCGCTTGCGCCATCACGACAGGGAACAACCGGAGCGACGAGACGATCACGCCATCGCGCGGAACGCCGCGATCCTGGATCCATTCGAGGACCAGTTCGTCATAGTATCCAAGCCACGCGCGGGTCGCGACAACAAGGGGCACGGAGGGTTGTGCCACGCCGAAGAAGCCAAGGACGAGATGAATCGCATTGCTACGGGAATTCTCCCAGATCGCCTGGATCGCGGGCGTCGCGCCGCCGCGCGAATGGAAGACGTAGTCGGCACGCCGCTGCGACACCGCATCCATATGGCTTTCCAGGAAAGCGCGGAGCTTGTCATTCGGCGTCTTCGCAGCCTGCGTCGCTTTTATGTGAACCAGATCAAGCCGATCGGCGGCAGACTGCGATACATCTTCGTAAAGCCTGGCCTTGGTGCCAAAGTAGTGAAAGACGAGACCGTGGGCGACGCCAGCCAGCCGCGCGATTTCCTCCACGGGCACGTCCTGAAATCCAGTTTGCGTGAAAAGCGTCGTTGCCGCCTGAACGATCTTGTCTCTGGAGTCCGTTGCGCCGGACTTTGTCCTGGACCGCTTCATTGATGCCATCGCCCTCTTCACCGCCCCCCTGCTCGTTCCCGATCAGTCTGCGCTCACGATGAGGGATAGTTGCTGACGCGATAAAAGGCGATCAAAAACTTGTCACACACCACAGCCGATATCTTGGAGTTGCCCTCAATCGCCAGCTCCAAAGCAAAGGCGCAGCCTGCAATTCTGCTGAAATATTGGTTCGGTCCGTACGCCGCTAGCCAGTGTCCGACTTGCGCCACGAGCCGCGGTTCCAAAGCCGCGGACATCAAATCCGAAACTCAGTTGTGAGATCCCAAATCGCGGGAGCCCGGCATATAGGCAACGTCGAAATTGGGACGGACTTGACACGTTCCAGCCAACCAGCCACGGCCGGCCTTCGAGCCCAAAGGTCAGAACGCCCGCAATCCTCCAGCCGAACAATCGTGGGAGTCAAGCTGACGTCCGCTAACGTATACTGATCACCGACAATCCACGATCCGCCGTCGCGGTGCCGCTTCCATTCGATCGAGAGTCTGGCTCAGGCGCTCCAGCGAAGCATCTATTTCTTCTTGCGAAGATCCTTGGCGACCCATTTTTCTATAGAAATGTTTCCGAAGAGGAAGTCGGAATCCGCCGCAAGCTTGGTCGTCGCGACCTCGCACTAATCTGAAGCGCTATCAGAAAACAGGCTTTGCGCCAGAAGCGACCGTGCTCGGCTCTGCCCTCGGGCGACGCCCTATGGTTCAGCGAAGGTCTGCTTATCCTGCAGAATGACGTCTGCCGTCTGCCTGTAATGGGTGGTGAGCAGGTCGACGGCATGGTCGGCATTCCCGCTCAAGACAGCATTCATGATCGACTGATGCTCGTCGGTCACGTGTCGGGATGGAAAGGCTTTCCGGATCGACAGACGCCGGTATCGGTAGAGTTGGTCGGCCAGTTGTCCGCAGAACGCGATCAGGGACTGTGAGCCGCAATTCCCGATCAGCGTCCGGTGGTAGACGCGATGCAGCCGCTCCCATTCCGGATTGTCTTCGAAATGCTCGGCGTTGAGCGAACGCGGCGTCCGGCCGAGACGATGCTGCGCGAGCAAAAGCTGTTCTTCCCATTCCGACGTCGAGGCTGCCATGGATTCACGGAGAGCCAGGCTCTCGACCCAGCAGCGGGTCTTGGTCAGTTCGACCAGTTCGCTCCGGCTGATATCCGCAACGTAAAACCCGCGCTGCTCGCGACAATCGACCAGGCCATCGGCGGTCAGCCGGTTGAGCGCTTCACGCAGCGGGGTCTGCCCGGTCTGATACAGCTCGGTCAGGAACCGCATCTGCAATTTCCGGCTCGGCTCGAGCCGCCCGGACAGCAGATCCTCCCGCAACCGGTCATAGACGGTGCTGGCCTGTGTCGATGACGACGGCGACGGTGCTGATCCCACTGATGTTACGTCCACGCTCATAGGTCCCCAAAACCATCCTGTCGGCCGATTTCCGCTTCTATATACTTTTTCTAGTTTTTACATAATCTATAAATTTCTGTTGTTAAGCTAAGTTTCTATAGGTTATGAGTTCCGCAACGTCCTGAGAAACGGGTGGGAGGCAAGGAATGTTGGGCAAGACGGTCCAGGCGCGTGCAGTATCGGCTGTTCTCACGGCTACTCGGTTGCGCGTGGCCGGATTCCGAAGGCCATGAGCGCAATCTCCCGATGCGGCTGCGGGATCGATATTCACGCGCATGTCGTGCCCGCGTCCTTCCCGCTTTATATGGGCGCCACGGTGCCCGCCGATTGGCCGTCGATGGCCGACGCCAAGCCCTGCCACAAGCATGTCATGATGGCCGGCCGCGTCTATCGCACGGTGTCGGATCGTTGCTGGGATGTCGGCAAACGCGTTGCGGACATGGCGGAGATGGGACTTAGTCTGCAGGCCATTTCGCCGATGCCCGAGCTACTGTCCTACTGGATGGCAGCCGGACCGGCCAACGACCTGCTCCGCTACATCAACGACCAGATGGCCGAGATGATCGCCCATTCCGAGGGCCGGCTGGTCGGCCTCGGCGCGGTACCGCTGCAGGACATCGACCGCGCGATCACCGAACTGCATCGACTCAAACATGAACTCGGCTTTGCCGGCATCGAGATCGGAAGCAACATCAACGGCAAGCCGCTCGGCTCTCCCGACTTCGAGGGTTTCTTTGCCGAAGTCGCGAAGCTCGACATGGCGGTGTTCGTCCACGCCTTGCGACCGTGCGGCATGGATCGCCTGGTCGGCCCGGCGCAGTTGCAGCAGGTACTGGCCTATCCGTCCGATGTCGGCCTTGCCGCCGCATCGGTGATCACCTCGAACCTGCTGCTGCGTCACCCGCGCCTGCGCATAGCGTTCAGCCATGGCGGCGGCACGCTCGCTTCGCTGCTGCCGCGGCTTCAGGAAGGATATCAGGTATTCCCCGTGCTGCAGGAGAGCATTCTGGAATCGCCATCCCAGCAGGCACGCCGGCTCTATTACGACGCGCTTGTCTATGACGACCCGACGCTCCTGCATTTGATCGCCAAGTTCGGCGAAACGCAGATCATGCTCGGCACCGACTATCCTTTCGCATTTCACGATCGAACCCCGGTGACGCGCGCCGCATCAGCCATCAGCGACGAGACCACGCGCGATCTCGTTGTCTCTGCCAACGCGAAACGCTTTCTTGGTATTGGGGAGCACGTTGCACAATGACCCATTTTCCGATCACCGCGTTGCGCAGCGTAAATCTCGAAACTCCTGATCTTCCACGATCAGAGCAGTTCTACACCTCGGTCTGGGGTCTCGATCTGGTAACACGCCACGAGGGCGTCACCTATCTTCGCGCCAGCGGCACCGATCATCATGTGGTCGCCTTGCGGCAGGGCGATCGCCCCGCACTGAGGTCCATCACGTTTCGGCTGCACTCGGATGCGGCATTCGAGACGATCGCCTCCGCATCGCTGAAGCATGGCGCGACGCTGCTCGCCGGCCCCGCTCCAAATCCGGCGCCCGATGGCGGGATGGTGATGAGCATTCTGGCACCGAATGGCGGCGCGCTGCGCTTCGTCAGCGGTGACATGCGACACACTGACACCCTTGCAGGAGCCAATCGGCCGACACGGCTCGCGCACGTCAACGTCAACAGCACGCATGTCGATGGTCTCGCCGCGTTCTACGAACAGGCGCTCGGCTTTCGCCTCACCGACCGCTCCAGGATGATGGCCTTCGTCCGCTGCAACGGCGACCACCACGCCATCGTCATCGCCGACGCGGCGGTGAACGGACTCAATCACGTAGCCTTCCTGATGCCGGACCTGGAAGCGGTGATGCGCGGCTCGGGGCGCATGATCGACGCCGGATTCCCTATCGCCTGGGGCGTGGGCCGCCACGGCCCCGGCGACAACGTGTTCGCCTACTTCATCGATCCGGTCGGGACCGTCATCGAATATACCGCCGAAGTCTTGCAGGTCGATGACGGCTATGCGGTTCGCGGGCCGTCGGAATGGGTCTGGCCACCCGGCCGCACGGATCATTGGGGCATCGCCCCGCCCAAGCCAGATCACGTCAAGGCGGCGCAGACCGCCGTTGCCTACGCCGACAGAGGTCCTGAGTGACGCATACTTCCCAACAGCATCGCAGCGACTTTCAGGTCGTCGTGGTTGGCCATGGCCCCTCGGGCGCGATCGCGGTCAGCCTGCTCGGCGACAGGGGCATCCGCACCTTGGCCATCGACCGTCAGCACGACGTCTACGACAAGCCGCGCGCGATCGCGATCGATCACGAAATCCTGCGCCTGCTCGATAACCTCGGCGCCGCCGAGCGCGTGCTGCCCTATATCGCACCGTTTCCTGCCTCCCAGCATTTTGGCGCAAAGGGTCAGTTGATCCGCCGGATCGACATGGTCGCAGAGCCCTACCCGCTCGGCTATACGCCCAGCATGGTGTTCACGCAGCCGCCGGTCGAGGCCGCGTTGCGCGAGCACGCCGCGGCCTATCCCAGCGTCAAAGTTGAACTCGGCACCGAACTGCTTGGTTTCGAGCAGACGGCCGACCATGTGAAGCTGCATCTGCGCGACGATCGCGGCGCGACGCGCGACATCACCGCCGACTACGTCATCGCCTGCGACGGCGCGTCGAGCGGCACGCGGCAACAGCTTGGCATCGCCTTTGAAGACCTCGTCTTCGACGAACCCTGGCTGGTGGTCGATCTGCAGGTCAACCAAGGCGCCTTCGGCAAATTACCGGAGACCGCAGCGCAATTCTGCGATCCGTCGCGACCGACAAGCTTCATCATCGGTCCCGGCAACCATCGTCGCTTCGAAATCATGCTGCTGCCCGGCGAAGATCCGCGCGAGATGGAGTCGGCGGCGCAAGTCTGGCGACTGCTTGCGCGCTGGATCACCCCGGATGACGCCACGCTGTGGCGCGCCGCAAGCTACCGGTTTCATGCGCTCGTTGCGCAGGAATGGCGGCGCGGCCGGATCTTCCTCGCCGGCGATGCCGCGCATCAACAGCCCCCCTTCATCGGTCAGGGCATGTGCCAGGGCATCCGCGATGTCGGCAATCTCGTGTGGAAGCTCGATCGCGTTCTCGGCGGGAAATCCGACCCCAAACTGCTCGATACCTATGGTGAGGAACGTAGCGAACATGTTCGCCAACTCACCTCCCGTATCAAGGCGATCGGTCACGTGATCTGCGAACGCGATCCGGATACGGCGGCAATGCGCGACGAACGCATTCTTGCCGAAGGCGGCGGCGTTCCCCGCACCCTCACTCGCCAGGAGATCGTCCCGCCGTTGCAGACGGGCCTGCTCGCCTTCCCGCTGCATGCGGCGCATGGCACGCTGTTCCCGCAGCCCTGGATCCGGACGGCAGAGGGACGGCGCCGTCTCGACAGCGTTGCCGACACCGGCTGGCGGCTCGTGCTGGATGCGCGAAGCGCGCTGGAACCGGGTCCCGATCTGCAAGCGATCATGGCTCACCTCGATATCCGGCCGATCCGCGTTGGTCCTGCCGCCAGTGATGTACTCACGGAAGAGGACGGCGTTCTCGCCGCCTGGTTCGACCGTCACGGCTGCCGCGCCGCGATCGTCCGGCCCGACCATTACGTCTTCGGTGTCGCCAGTGACGCCGGCGCGCTCGGCATGTTGCTCACCGACCTTGCGGAGCGGCTGCGATGATGCGCCCTGCCATACAGCCTCACCATGCAAACACAACTCACGAACACGCAGCTTTTAGAGCAAGGACATCACGATGAAATTGGCAAGTTTTCAGATCGACGGAAAGACCACTTGGGGCGTGATCGATGGCGACCAGGCGCTCGATATCGGCGCGGTCCTCGGAGATCGCTACCCCGACCTCAAATCTGTCATCGCAGCCGACGCCCTGTCGGCCGTGCGCGACGCAGCCAGCAACGCCAGGCGGACGCCCACTGCCGGGATCACCTGGCTGCCGGTCATTCCGAACCCGGACAAAATCCTCTGCATCGGCTTGAACTACGAAACGCACCGCAAGGAAACCGGGCGCAGCGAGGTCGAAAATCCCACGGTGTTCGGTCGCTTCGCCAACAGCCAGACCGGGCATCTCGCCAATATCATTCGGCCCAAGGTCTCGACCGATCTCGACTTCGAAGGCGAGCTCGCCATCATCATCGGCAAGCCCGGGCGGCACATCGCGCGCGCTGACGCATGGGACCACATCGCCGGCTATGCCTGCTACAATGAAGGCAGCGTGCGCGACTTCCAGCGCCATACGCATCAGTTCACACCCGGCAAGAATTTTCCGGAGACCGGCGGCTTCGGCCCGTGGATGATGACACCCGACGAACTCGGCGATGTTGCGCCGCTGCGGCTGCAGACCCGCGTCAATGGACAGGTCGTGCAGGATGCCACCATCGATCAAATGATTTTCGATATCCCGCGTCAGATTGAATATTGCTCCTCGTTCACCCGTCTCGAGCCTGGTGACGTGATCGCTACCGGCACGCCCGGCGGCGTCGGCGCCAAGCGCACGCCTCCGCTGTGGCTGAAGCCGGGTGACACCGTCGAGGTCGAGATCGAACGACTCGGCGTGCTGCGCAACGGCGTCGCCGACGAGACTTGATGCAACAACAGCCCGCGCCGCCAGCGCCGCGGGCTGCTTTCTGACGACAAGACCTGCACGTTCACAAAAGCAAGCCTCAACAAGCGATCGCAAATCGCAGGCTAACCATTCCGGAGGAAGCCCATGCTTACATTGTCCCGCCGCGTCCTGTTGACCGGAGCCATCGCTTGTCTCGCAACTCCCGCTTATGCGCAGTCATGGCCGCAGAAGCCTGTGACTATCGTGGTGTCTCAGGCCGCCGGCAACAGCCCGGACGTGCTGTGCCGCATCATCACCGACAAGCTCTCCCGCGCGCTCGGACAGCAATTCGTGGTCGAGAATCGCCCGGGAGCCGCAAACCTGATTGGCACGCAGACCGTCGCGCGCGCCGCGCCCGATGGCTACACTTTCCTGTTCGCCACTTCCGCAGCGCTGGTCACCAATCCCTATACGTTCAAAAAACTGCCTTACGATCCCGTGAAAGATTTCATACCGGTGGCGATGGTGGCGCGGAGCAATCACGTCCTGCTCGTCAATCCCGACGTAAAGGCAACGACGCTGACCGAATTGATCACGCTCGAAAAATCGGCCCCCGGTTCCTTGAGCATGGCGGTCGACGGCCCGCGCAACATCTCCGGCCTGATCGCTCAGACCATCAACAAGCAGGCCGGCACAGGTTTCGTACTGGTCCCCTACAATACCATCACCAACGCGATTCAGGACAGCTTGACCGGGCGCACCCAGGTGACGATCCAGTCGGCCTCGGTCGCCGAGTCCTTCATCAAGGCCGGCACGCTACGGGCGATCGCCATTGCCGGCAGCAAGCGCGTCGCTTCCATGCCGGAGGTGCCTGCGATCGCAGAGACTTTGAAGAGCGCCGACCTGCAAGGCTGGTTCATGATGATGGCCCCGGCCGGCACGCCGAGCGACATCGTCGACAGACTCAGTTCCGAGATCGCGCTCGCCCTGAAATCACCGGATGTGCAGGAGCGCGCCCCGGTCCTCGGCTTCGACGTCGCCTCCGGTGACGTGGTGAACCCCGCAGGCGCAAAGCGGTTTTTCGACGCCGAGCTTGCGGCCACCGGCAAGATTATCCAGGAACTCGGCATCCAACCTGAGTAGGGAATGAACCGGCGGTTAGGGCACGCGCCCGTGCGACGGTGCGGGTGTTGGTTAGCCCGCCCAAACGCCCGGCCAGTTCGATATACGCCGTGACATGAGGAATGCGCTTGCTCGAACAGAAATCGAGCAGCGCATCGCCGCGAATGACCGCGGCAAGCTGGCCACGCCAGATTTCTCGCATCGCGGATCCCCGCGCACAGGCACTGGCCGAGCATCGACGCCGGCCACGTTGCTTCAGCCCGCGTCTGGCCGCTCAACCATCGTAACGTCCCCGGTCATCCCCGGCTGCGGCCAGTTCGAGAACATTTCGGCGTAGCTCGCCGACATGATCTCGATGACGGTCCCCCAAGGATCTTCGCAATAACAAAGCCGCCACGGACGGCCAGGCACGAAATCCACGGGGGCGGAGCGCTTTCTGCCGCCACAGGCAACGATCGTCTCGGCCAGACCATCCACATCGGGACAGGTCAGCGCAATATGAAACGGACCGCGATTCCAGTACGGCATGTTCTCATCAGTGATCTCGACCTTGGGCTCGATGAACTGAAACAGCTCGAGGCCGACGCCGTTGGCGAGCAGCAGATGCGCCTGGTAGGCCGAACCAAAACGCTTGCCGAAGATACCCGGCGTCTCGTGGGTGGCACTGTCGGCGGCGGCGAGCCGGCGCGGCCCCATGATGTGGCTGGCGCCGAACACGGCGCCGTACCAATCGATCGCCGCAAAGATGTCGGGTACGGTGAGCCCGACATGATTGAAGGCGAGCGCAGGCCGGCGCCCGGCCGTCCGATCGGCGGCGCTCATCCCTGCCGTCGCAGGAAGCCGGTGATCGTCACCTTCTCCCAGATGCCGGCGGCGAAGAACGGATCGGCATGATGGAATTTCTCGACCGCCGCGCGCTCCGCGGCCTCGACGAGAAACAGGCTGCCGATCATGGCCTCTCCATCGTCCGACGTCAGCGGGCCGGACATCACGATCTTCACGCCAAAACGCGTCGTATCGGACAGAAACGTCTTATGGGCTTCGTAATGCGACAGACGCTTGTCGAGCGCGCCAACGTGATCGACGGCATGGATGGCAAACAGCATGGGAAACTCCACAATGAGAAGAAACGGCCGCCGTTCAGCGGCGGCCGTTTCAGGATGCGGGTAATCGCTTATTTGGCGCCGAGCTTGGCAGCCTCGTCCCAGGTCGGGCAGCTACGGCTATCCAGCGGAACGTCATATGGCTGGTAGTTGTCTTTGCCGATCACGGTGGGTTTAAGAACGATCTCGGTAATCACCGGCTCGTTGCGCAGCGAGCGGATGGCGATCATCGTGCCGAGGCAGCCCTGCATGAAGCCGTTATAGTCGCCGCTCGCGAGCAGCTTGCCGGTCTTGATGGCGTCGATGGCCTCCTTGGTACCGTTTACGCCGATCACCTGCGCCTTGCGGTTGGCGCCGTCGAGCGCCTCGATCGCGCCGATCGCCATGGCGTCGTTGGCCGCCATGACGCCGTCGATCTGGCTGTTCGACTGCATCAGGTTCTCCATCACCTGAAGCGCCTGCAGCCGCTGGTAATTGCCGGGCTGCGAGGCCAGCAGCTTGGCGTTCGGATTTTCCTTCAGCGCATCGTTGAAACCGCGCACGCGATCGATGCTGGTCAGCGATCCCTTGACGCCTTCGATGATGACGAAGTTGCCCTTGCCGCCCAGCGTCTTCAGCAGATAGCGCCCTGTCTCGAGACCCAGGCTGTAATCGTCGGCCCCGACGAAAGCGACGAACTTGCCGCCATTGGATCGGTCGGTAACGTTGACCACCGGGATTTTGGCGTCGTTGATCTTCTCGACGCCCGGCACCATCGCCTTGTAGTCGACCGGAATGAAGACGATGGCCGAGGGCTTCTTCACCACCACGTCCTCGATTTGGCTGAGCTGTTCCGGAATGCTGTCCGGCTTGGTGGGAATGTAATGCAGCGTCTTGGCCTTCAACGCCTTGGCGGCCGCGTCAGCGCCGACCCGCACCGTCTGGAAATACGGATTGGTCTGGTTCTTGGTGAACACTGCAATGGTCTCGCCATCGGCGAAAGCGTGGGATGACAGGGCCGTCGTAAGCAGGATCGATGCGATCGCGCCACAGGTCTTTTTCATTTTCGTTCCTCCGTTTGTTTTTTTAGCCGAACACTTACGCCGTACGGCGCCGTGTTTTCATATCCAGCCATACGGCCAGAATAACGATGACGCCGGTGACCAATGGCTGCCAGCTCGCATTGACCGAGAGCAGATTCATGCCGTTGAGAACCAGCGTCAGAATGAGAGCGCCGACAAAGGTGCCGAACACCGTGCCGAGACCACCGAACAGCGAGGTGCCGCCGATCAGCACCGCGGCGATCGCCGGCAGCGTCAGGCTTTCGCCTATGTCGGCTTCTGCCGAATTCAGCCGCGCCAGAAAGATGATCGAAGCGAGGCCGGCCATCGCGCCGGAGACGATGTAGACCAGCAGCAGACGCCGCGCGACCGGGATGCCGGACAACCGCGCAGCGACCGGATTGGCGCCGATCGCATAGATCTCCTGCCCCCACGTTGTCCGTTGCGCGAAAATGGTGCCGACGGCGAGGAACACCAGCAGCAGATAGACCGGGATCGGCAGCCCCAGAAAGTAACCGCTGCCGATCTGGCGGAAGCCCGGGGGGAAACCATGGATGGTTTCGCCGGCCATGTACCAGTAGGTGACGCCGTGCAGCACCCAGAGCATGCCGTAGGTGGCGATAAACGACGGAATGCGCAGAGCCGTGACCATGACGCCATTCAGCAGCCCGACCGCCGCGCCGACGCCCACGCCGGTCAGGACACCCAGCACCGGTGATCCCGTCGTGTGGATCACCGTGCCGGCGATGCAGGCGGAGATGGCCACATTGGCGCCAATCGACAGATCGAGACCGCCGGTCAACACCACCAGGGTCAGGCCGGAGGCGATGAAGAACAGCAGGCTCGCCTGACGCAACACGTTCAGTATGTTGCCGAGGCTGAAGAACGAATTGGTGAGGACCGTCAGCGCCGCGCAGATCAGTAGCGCGGCGAACAGGCGGTAGAACACCTGGATCATGTCGTCGGACAGCAGCATTTTTCCGCTGGTGGCCGGCTTCGATATATCGGTCATGACCGGCTCCGCAATCCGTCGACGAACAAGGCAGCAATGACGAGAAGTCCGACGCTCGCAACCTGAATCGAGGATGGCAGCGCCAGCAGGTTCAATCCATTGCGCAGCACGCCGACCGTGACGACGCCAAGCAAGGTGCCAAGCAGCCAGCCGTTGCCGCGCTCGAAAGACGTACCGCCGACGGCGACCGCGGCGATGGCATCGAACTCCAGACCGAGGCCGGCGGTCGGGTGCCCGGAATTCATGCGCGCCGTCATCAGCAGGCCGGCGAGACCGACCATCGCGCCGCCCAGCGCATAGACCATGATCAGCAGGCCCCGCACGGAGATGCCGGCAAATTTCAGTGCCTCGCGGTTGCCGCCGAGCGCAAAGATGTAGGTGCCGAAACGGGTGTGATAGAGCAGCCCGTGAAACGCGAGGTAACTCGCCAGCGCCAGCAGGATCGGCAGCGGAATGCCGGCGACAGTTCCCGAATAGACGTCGCGGACCGCGGCCGGCATGCCGACGACGCTGGTGCCATCGCTGACGATCAGCGACAGGCCCTGCGCCATGCCCAGCGTGCCCAGTGTGGCAACGAACGGCGGAATGCCGACCGCGGCCACCAGCCAGCCATTTATCACGCCGAACACCAGGCCGACACCAAGCCCGGCGAGCAGGCCCAGCAGCATCGAGCCGGTGGACAGCGCGACGATGGCGACGATCAGCGACGTCAGCGTCAGCACCGCCCCCATCGACAGATCGAGGCCTTCGGTCATGATGATCAGCGTCATCGGCAGCGACAGCATCAGCAGGATGGTCGACTGCACGAGCACGTTGGAAATATTCGGCGCCGTTAGAAACCCGGGCGTCATCACACCGAAGATCGCGCATAGCAGCACCAGCATGACGGCGACGCCAGGAATCTGTTGCAACCGCTGCAGCGGATTGCTCCTCAGCTCGATGGCCTGTTCACGCATGATGCATCCCCAGCTTTACGATATTTTCTTCGCTCAACTCATGGCGAGACAGCTCGCCCGCAATCCGCCCGTCGCGCATCACATAGGCGCGGTCGCAGACGTGGCAGATTTCGGCCTGTTCCGACGAGATCATCAGCGCCGCAGCGCCGTCAGCCACCAGCCGGTCGATCAGCGCGAAGATTTCGGACTTGGCGCCGACGTCGATGCCGCGCGTCGGCTCGTCGAAGATGAACAACTTGGCGCCGGCGGCCAGCCATTTCCCGATCACGACCTTCTGCTGGTTGCCGCCGGACAGCAGGCCCACCGCCTGCTTGTCCGAGGGCGTCACGATCCTCAACTGCCGCACCAGATCGTTGGCGATATCCCGCGACTTTGCGTGGTCGAACAGGCCGCGCGGAAATATTTTTCGCAGGGCCGCGACGATCAGGTTGTCACCAACCGAGCGGATCAGCGCGAGGCCTTCGGTCTTCCGGTTCTCGGGGATCAGCGCCAGCCCCAGCTTCGCCGCTTCGTCCGGGCCGCCGAATTTCTCTTGGCCGTCGAACATTATCTGTCCGGCGGTGGTCTTGTCGGCGCCGAAGATCGCGCGCACCACTTCGGTGCGGCCGGAGCCGACCAGCCCGCAGAGGCCTACAATCTCGCCCTGCCGCACGACCAGGTCGATCCCCGAAATGCCGGAGGCGGCGGACAGGCCTTTCACCTCGAGCATGATCTTGCCGGGCTTGTCGGCGAAGGTGCGCGGATAGCTCATATCGATGCTGCGGCCGACCATCATCCGGATCAATTGATCCGACGACACGCTGGCGGGTCTGACCTCATCGATGCGGCGTCCGTCGCGTAGCACGGTGATGCGATCGCCGAGCGAGAACACCTCGGCCATGCGGTGCGAGATGTAGATGATGGCAACGCCGTCGGCCTTGAGGCGGGCGATCAGCGCGAACAACAATTCGGTCTCGCGGTCCGACAACGCCGCGGTCGGCTCGTCCATCACCAGGATGCGCGCGTTCTGGCTGATCGCCTTGGCGATCTCGACCATCTGCTGCTGGGCGACGCCCAGCTTCTCGATGCGGATCGTGGGATCAATGTCGAAACCGATCGAGGCCAGTACGCGCCTGGCATCGGCCAGGATGCGGCCGCGGTCGATGGTGCCCGGAATACGGCCGGCCGGCTCGCGGCCAAGGAAGATGTTCTGCGCGATATCCAGATAGGGAACGAGCGAGAATTCCTGAAAGATCACGGCGATGCCGAGCTTCTGCGCATCGGCCGGCGAAGCGATTTCGACCGGCTCGCCATTGTAGTGAAACGACCCGCTGTCGGCGCGGTAGGCGCCGCACAGCACTTTCATCAGGCTGGACTTACCGGCGCCGTTCTCGCCGAGCAACATGTGGACCTCACCGGGCCAGACCGCAAACGACACATCGTCGAGCGCCTTGACGCCGGGAAATTCCTTGGAAATGCCCCGCAACTCGAACAGCGGCACCGCCGGCCGGCCGGATGGCGCGGGCATGTCTGTTGGTTCAAGCAGCGTCATGATGCACCGGCGCGTTGGGCAAGAATATCTTACCGGGGTTCATGATGCCGTTCGGATCGAGCGAGGCCTTGATGCCGCGCATCACATCGACGGCGTCGCCAAGTTCATCCTGGAGAAAGCCGATCTTGCCTGTGCCGATGCCGTGCTCGCCGGTGCAGGTACCTTCCATCGCGATGGCCCTCGCCACCAGCCGCGAATGCAACGCGTTGGCGCGCGCAACCTCCTCCGCATTGTCCTGATCGATCAGGATCAGCAGATGGAAGTTGCCGTCGCCGACATGACCGACCACCGGAGCGATCAAGCCATTGGCATCGATGTCGCGGCGCGTCTCGATCAGGCACTCCGTCAGCCGCGAGATCGGCACGCAGACGTCCGTGATCATCGCGCGTGCGCCGGGCTTCAGGCTGAGGCCGGCATAGAGCGTGTTGTCGCGGGCATGCCAGAGTTTGGTCCGGTCTTCCGCCGCCCGCGCCCATTGGAAACCCTGGCCTTCGTGCTCGGCCGCGATCGACTGGGCCAGCTCCGCCTGTTCGGACACGCTGGCATCGGTGCCGTGGAATTCGAAGAACAGCGTCGGCGCCTCGCGGTAAGCGAGTTTGGAATAGCCGTTGATGCCACGCATCATGACCTCGTCGAGCAATTCCATGCGCGCGACCGGAATGCCGGACTGGATCACTTCAATCGCGGCATCGATCGCTTGGTCGAGCCGGCCAAAGCTGCAAACCGCAGACGAGATCGCCTGTGGCCACGGGTGTAGCTTCAGCGTGATCTCGGTGATTACGCCGAGCGTGCCTTCGGAGCCGACGAACAGCCGCGTGAGGTCGTAGCCGGCTGACGACTTCCGCGCCCGCTGGCTGGTCCGGATCACGCGGCCATCTGCGAGCACGACTTCGAGGGCCAGTACGTTGTCCTTCATGGTGCCATAGCGGACCGCCATGGTGCCGGACGCCCGCGTCGAGGTCATGCCGCCGATCGATGCATCGGCGCCGGGATCGATCGGAAAGAACAGCCCGGTGTCGCGCAGTTGCGCGTTGAGCTCTTTGCGGGTGATGCCCGGCTGCACGACGACGTCGAGGTCCTTGTCGTGCACCTTGAGGACGCGGTTCATCCGCGAAAAATCGATGCAGACGCCGCCGGCCACCGCGGCCGCGTTGCCCTCCAGCGAGGTGCCCGCGCCGAACGGAACGACCGGCATCCCGATCTCGCCGCACAGCTTCACGATCTCGGCGACTTCCTGCGTGGTCTCCGGAAACACCACCACATCCGGCGGACGGCTGGCGTGATAGGCCTCGCTGCGGCCATGATCATCCAGCACGCCGCGCGCAATCGTCGCGCGCGCTCCGACCAACTCGTTCAAGCGACCGACCACCATCTCAACGCTCATCGGCGCTCCCATCGCATCCTCCCTCCCGGCGCGCTGGACTCTGTCGGTCCATGCTGCGCCTGATAATTTCGGCCGTGTGCGCCCGTCAGGCGCCCGGCTTCAACCCGAAATCATAGTCCAAATGATAGTATGGCGTGTTCAGCACGTGGCCGTCCGGCGCCTCGCCGGCGTCTTTCCGGACGAATTCGCGAATGAGGGTATCCTTGACGCCGAACACCACATCGGAATCGAGATACTTGTCGCCCGCGACGAAGACGTGGGTGACCAGTTGCTCGTAGCCCGGCGACGAAATCATGAAATGCACATGGGCGGGCCGCCATGGGTGGCGTCCTTGTGCTGTCAGCATGTCGCCGACCGGCCCATCATGCGGGACCGGATAGGCCGCCGGCTTGATCGACCAGAAGCGGAAACGACCGTCAGCGTCGGAATGAAACCGCGCCCTCATCGCGAGGTGAACAATCTTGTCGAGTTGCTGGACGTCGTAGTAGCCGTCGTCGTCGGAATGCCAGACGTCGATCGTGGCGTCCGCGATCGGTCTGCCGTCAGGCGTCGACACCGAACCCGTGACAAACATCGGATCGCCCTCCATGCCGCCCGAAATATCGTCGCCGAGCATCTTTTCCGGCGCGGCCTGGACGAAAAACGGGCCGAGCACCGTGGTATCGGTGACGCCGGCATGGGCATCGTGATTGATCGCATCCACCAGCATCGATACGCCGAGTGTATCCGACAGCAGGATGAATTCCTGCCGCTTATCGTCGCACATGTGGCCGGTGCGGGTCAGGAATTCGATACCCTGCTCCCATTCCCGCTGGGTCGGTCTGATCTCCCGAACGAAAGCATGCAGATGGCGCACCAGCGCCTCGCTGATCTCCTTGATACGCGGTTGACCGGCATCGGTGATGCGGTCGAGCACAGCATCAGTGATGGTGTTCTCGTTGAAGTTACGCATGGTGTTCTCCCTAACCGAGCTTCGGTTCGCCAAGGCCGGACAGCCGTTCGACGTGGCGAACGGTAGCAATGAAGTCTGACTCGCCATCGCCCTGCGCCACCAGCGAACCATAGATTTCACGGACTTGCGCGGCGAGTTGCAGCGGCACGCCGACGTGGTGGCCGGCGTCCAGAATGAGATCGAGGTCCTTGGCCATCTGCCGACAGGAGAAAGTGGAGTCGAAATTGCGCAGCGCAAGCGGCGGTGTCTTGTATTTGACCATCGGCGAGGCGACCGCGCTGTCATCCAGCACCTTGAGGATATCGGGCCAGGAAATGCCGCCCTTGCGCGCCAGAGCAAGACTCTCGGCCATCATCCCGGCCGACACCGCGATCATCAGGTTGACCGCAAGCTTGGCGAAGCGCGCCTCTTCCGCCGTGCCAAGATAGGTCTGCGCACGCGTAAACGTCGCCAACAGCGGCTGGACCGCGTCGAATGCTTCACGCGGGCCGGAGACGAAACAGGTCAGCGCGCCGGTATGGGCGATGGCGGCGTTGCCGGACACCGGAGCCCGCAGATAGGCGACGTCCCGCGCCTTCGCGGCGACGCCGACCTCGGCCGAGATTTCGGCGCTGACCGTGCTGGTCTCGATCAGCACTGCGCCGTGCGCAAGTCTGGCCAGCAAGCCTTCCGGCCCGAGCACCACCGCGCGCAACGCGGCATCGTCCGGCAGCGACGTGAAGACAACCGTATGATCGCCGATCGCCTCGACGGCAGAGGCGGCGGCTTGCACACCTTGCTGCTGTGCCAGCGTCATGCGATCGCGGCTGGGATCAAAGCCGGTAACGCGGACGCCTGCTTCCACCATGCGGCCCGCGATCGGCAGACCCATCTTGCCGATGCCGATCCATGCCACTGCCGTCACCTGGTGCCCGGTTTGACTGCTCATGCCGCTTTTCCCTGACGTTCGATCTCGGCGACGATACGCATGCCCGATCGCCCGAGTTCATTCTTGTTGTTGTCGATCCCCTCGGCCAGCAGCCGCCCGCCGCGCTTGCGCCAGACGCCGTCGACCATGACGGATTCGACGTTGGCGATGCTGGTTTGCATCAGCACGGTGGAAACCGGATCGTGCACCGGACAAAGGTTGAGATCGGTGCCGTTGATGACGACCAGATCGGCTTTCTTGCCCGGGGTGAGCGAACCGATGCTGCTCTCGCGCCCGAGCATGCGGGCGCCTTCGATGGTGATCCAGCCCAGCGCCTCGCGCGTGGTGATCGTCGTTGAGGCTGGAATGGCGCCGATGGTCCGCCGGCTTTCGGCGTTGTCCAGTGCCCGCTGCATCGACAGCGCCACGCGCCCGACGCCGAACATGTCGCCGGCGAGCACCGATTCCAGATCGACGCCCAACGAGGGCCGCGCGCCCAATTTCAGCAATCGCCCGGTGATCGGAAAACCGTGCCCCTGATGCATTTCGTTTTCGGGCGTGACGGAGAAACTCACGCCGAGATCGACAAATTGGCGCAGCAGATCGTCCGGCAAATCATTGCCGTGCACGATATTGACGCCGGGGCCAACCAGACCGGCCGCGAGCAACTTTTCCCAACCGCCCGGCGTCTTGGCCGGGCCACCGCCCTGGTGCATCGAGGCGATCAGCCCGAATTCACGCGCCAGCCTGAAATCATGCATGGCGACGTCGATATTCGAATAATGCGGGCCGAGGATCGCGAGGCCAAGAGTGACACGGGCACTGCGGTCCGACAGCGCGCCAGCCAGCAACCGCTCGACCTCGCGACGCGGATGCGGGACATCGGAAAAATGCGGTTGGCCGGGCCTTGCTTCCGGCTTCGGCGAACCATGGAAGAACGCAGCGCGAATGCCGCTTTCTTTCAGGGCCGCGACTGCCGCGTCGCTATGCGCCGGGGTCGGATTGTTGTGGCACCAGTCGACCAGCGTGGTCGTGCCGCAGTTGATCTGGTTCAGGGCTCCCATCAGAGTCCCGATGTAGATGTCCTCCGGCCGGAACACGGTCGCAAGCCCGGCATGCATCCGGCGGAAATATTCCGGCAGCGTCCAGTTCGCGGAAAAGCCGCGCAACGCTGTCTGCCACGTATGCATGTGCGCGTTGACGAGACCGGGAATGACGATGCGCCCGCGGCCATCGACGATCTCGGCATCACCGGCATCGAGACCTGGCCTGACATCTACGATGCGATCGCCTTCGACCAACAGGTCGGCCTGCGCAAGATCACCGATAGCGGCGTCCATCGTAAGGATCGTGGCGGATTTGATGAGTGTGCGCTTCGCCATCATCGCGTCGCCGTCCCATTGCAGGCGGGATCGGCCAAGCGGGCCGAACCGAAGGCAACCCGCACGGGTGCCGCCTGACAGGAGAATATCTCCACCGTTTCCATCCCTGATCGAACACGCCGTTGAGGCGCCGTTGCTGCATTGCACCAAGGCGAGCAGCCAGTTTCGCTGCCATCCTCCGTCCCGTGCACACGTTTGTAAAGAGGTTCTGCACACGTTTGTCATCGCGCGCAAGATGGTTCATTGTCCAATTCTCTTCAGCGTACCCCGAAGTGTACGATGCGAGATCGGATCACGTGACATGCCGAAGAAGATCAAACAGACGGCTTCCATTCCGCGGGGGCGCTCGGTTCGCAAGACGATCATCGACGTGGCGAAATGCGCCGGCGTGCATTGGTCAACGGTTTCGCGAGGACTGAACCCGGAAAAGCGTCATCTGATATCACCGGAAATGATCGAACGCGTGGAGGCCTGCGCGAAGAAACTGGGGTACCGGGCCAATGCGATGGCCTCGGCGCTCCGGACGCAGAAGTCCCGCACCATCGGCGTGATCGTCTCCAACCTGGGCGACCCCGTTCACCCCCCCATCGTGCGGGCGATCGAGGACCGTTTCGCCGAGATCGGATACGTGACCATTGTCGGCAATACCGACAATCACCCGCTCCGGCAGGCCGCATTGATCGACCGCTTCATCCAGCAGGGGGTCGAGGGCCTGATCGTCGCGACGTTCGAACGAAACGACCCGGGGATCGCGGCCTGTGTCGAAGCCAACATTCCGACCGTCTCCGTCTTTCGCGACCCCGAGAACGAATTCATCCCAAGCGTGAGGGTCGATGACGCCAAGGCCATGGAGTTGGCGGTACACTATCTCTTTGATCAGGGGCATCGACGGATCGCGCACATCGGCGGTCCGCAGAACGTATCGACCGGCTACCATCGCTACCGCGGCTTCCGACGGGCATGCAAGTCGCTGTCGCAGAGCGGCGTCGCGCCCGAAGCCGTATTTGGCGCGGCGTTCACCGTCGAAGAGGGGCAATTTTCCTGTCAGCGCCTGCTGGAGGAACATCGCGACATCACGGCGATTGTCGCAGGCAACGACATGCTCGCCGTCGGCTGCTTACGGCATCTGCGCGATCGCAACATCGCATGCCCCGCCGAAATTTCTTTGGTCGGCATGAACGACATGCTTTTCATGGACGCCACCGCCCCAGCCCTGACGACGATTCACACGCCGACCGCGGAATTGGGCACGCAGGCGTCCAATCTGCTGATTTCCCTGATCAAGGGCACGCCCGTCCCAAACGAACGGATCGTACTGAAGCCCACATTGGTCATCCGGGCCTCCGTCGCCGCCGCGCAGCGCGAGGGCGTCAAACTTTCGGCGCCGAGCGACCGCGTGGAGCGCATTCCACGCAGCCGCGCCGCCAAGATCGTTCAGTAGGTGTAGGTCGCGATGCCGCGACCAGTTGCCTGGCGTACAACAGCGACAAGCCGAGCCGAAAGCACGTCGACCGCCCAAAATTCCTACGAAGCGAGTTTCAGCACGGCATTCAGCAACACGTCCGCGCCATCGCTGCACTGCGCAGGCGTGCTGTATTCGCGTTCGTTGTGACTAATTCCCGTGTCGCTTGGGATGAAGAACAGAGCCGTCGGGCAGAAATCCATCATCGGCACAGCGTCATGACTCGCCACCGCGAGAATGTCCCGCTGCGAGAAAGCAAGCTCGGCCGTGGTCTCGCGTATCAAGTCGCACATGCCGGCATTGCAATTGATCGGCCCGAATTCGAAATATTGGTCGAGGTCGATCGATAGACCGTACTCTTGCGCGATCCGACGGTACGCCTCGCGCAGCTCGACTTTCATCGCAAGCCATCCCGAGCGAGGTGCGGCTCAGCTGCGACGTCCGCCATTCCAATGCCGATGAGGGCGATCACGCCATAGGCGCCGTCGCCCCATTTCCATCAAGCTCGACCAGAGCCGTTCACCATTCACACGCTGCATGCTCATCCTGCATAGTCCCAGTTCAAAGATGCTCGACACCGGTCGTTTCGGGCTCTTTATGGGCAGCGTGCAGCGCGCCCCGTCAGTCCCACGGGCGGCAGGTCACCCAGCCGAAATCACCGGGAGTCTCGCGCATCTGGATCGCCGGCAATCAGGTGATGCGGCGGAGGTTCAGGAAAATGCGAAGTAGCACATCTTCGTCGGATGGCCGCCGCCACGGCTCAGCCGGTCGGCGTGAAACGCGCGATCAAGTCGTAGAGTTCGGCGGGGTGGATCATGCGCACCGCGGTGATCGGTTCACCACCGCGCCAGGTGGTACGATCAATCACCAGGCAGGCGGCGCCGGGAGCGATCTTCAGTTCGGCGGCGATGATGTTGTCGGCGTTGCAGGCGGTAATGCGATGCTCGGCTTCGGTCCACGGCACGTGGCCGACCAGCCAGATATTCGGCGGCACGATCGAGAAATCTTGCTGCAGGGCGTCTGGCACGGCGCGCAGGTTGATGAGACGGCCTTCGACGGCAAATGGCCGGCCATCGGCCTCGTGAAGGCAACGCATAGCAAGCACCGACGCGCGCGACGCCACCGCCAGCCTTGTCCTGTCATGCGCCGTGGCCGCGCGCTTGCCGCATTCGAGCAGTCGGTAGCCATAGCGCTCGCCGCGTTTCTCAACCTCCGCCTTGAGGTCCGGAATCTGCAGCACTGCAGAGGGCGCGCGCGGCCGCGCCACGAAACTGCCGGCGCGGCGGCGGCGCACCACCAGACCCGCTTCGGCGAGCGCCGAGATTACCTTGTTCACCGTCATGCGCGAGCAGGCATAGGTCTGCATCAGCTCGTGCTCGAAAGGCACGCGATGGCCCGGCGGCCAATCGCCGGACATGATACTGGCTTCGAGATCGTTCCGAATCCGCTGATACAACGCCATGGTGGCCGCGGGCTTCGGCCTGGCGATCATTGGCGCAACAGCCGTTGCAGCGTCGCGTGAAAACGCTGCGCTATGGCTTCGCCGGCATGATGGCGTCCGTCCTGCACGAGTTTGCGGCCACGGACCCAGACGGCATCGACGGCCGAACGTCGCGCTGCAAAGATCCAGCTATCCAGGATCGCGTCGCCAGCGCGTGCCGCCAAGGCTGCATTGTCGTGATCGAGCGCGACGATATCCGCGGACGCGCCTTCAACCAGCCCGACCGCTGCGACGCCGAGCGCTTGCGCGCCGCCTTTCAGCGCGTGGTCGAAAAGCGTCCGCCCGGTCGACGGGGTTGCCTCGGAGGTCACCGCGTTGCGCATCTGCCGCGCCAGCCGTTGCGAATATTCCAGCTGCCGCAACTCGTCGCTGACGCCGATCAACACGTTGGAGTCCGTGCCGATACCGAATGTCCCGCCTTGCCCGATGAAATCAGGCGCGCTGAATGTGCCGTCACCGAGATTGGCCTCGGTCACCGGGCACAGGCCGGCGACCGCTCCGCCGAGCGCCATCCGGCGGATCTCGTTTGGCGTCGCATGCGTCGCGTGGATCAGACACCAGCGGCGATCGACCTCGGCGTGATCCATCAGCCAGTCGATCGGCCGTTGCCCGCTCCAGGCCATGCAGTCATCGACCTCACGGGCCTGCTCGGCGATGTGGATGTGGATCGGCCCTTCCTTGCCGAGATCCACCACTGCCGTGAGTTCGTCCGGCATCGCCGCGCGCAGCGAATGCGGTGCGACGCCGACCACCGCACCCGGCAGATCCGCGACGGCGCGGCGACTGGCATCCAGCAGTCTGGCGTAACCATCGATGTCGTTGATGAAGCGTCGCTGCCCTTCGTTCGGCGTCTGTCCGCCGAAGCCGGCGTGGGCATAAAACACCGGCAGCAGCGTCAGGCCGATGCCGCTGGTTGCGGTCGCAGCGGCGATGCGCTCGCCGAGTTCAGCGAGATTGCCGTAGGGCGCGCCGGAAACATCGTGATGGATGTAGTGAAATTCGCCGACTCGCGTGAAGCCGGCTTCGAGCATCTCGACATAGGCCTGCGCGGCGACCGCCTCGATATCGTCGGGGGTCATGCGACCGACGAAGCGATACATCACCTCGCGCCAGGTCCAGAAACTGTCTGCGGTGGCGCCGCGGATTTCGGCCAGGCCAGCCATGCCACGCTGGAAAGCGTGACTGTGCAGGTTGGGCATGCCGGGAATGCCAATCGCGTGACGTTCATCGCCCGGCCGCGCCGGCGCGCCGATCTCGATCGACGCAATGCGGCCGACATCGACGCCAATCCGGACATCGCGCGCCCAGCCGGACGGCAACAGCGCTCGCGCAAAAAACAGATCAGCCACTCGCCCCTCCGAAAATCGCGCGCCATACTTACTGGACAGGCGCAGTTGCGTCCAATATGTATAGACAAATAGAACCCGTGCCAAGTCTCTCGCCAAGTAACCGCAAAGTAACTGCCAAGGGCCGCTTTCATGACCTCTGTCGATCGCATCTGGCACAATTGTCGGCTGGCAACCCTGGCGCCGTCGCACGAGGGGCTGGGTATCATCGAGAATGGACTGATCGCCGCCACGGATGGCCGCATCGTCTATGCGGGTCCCGCGGCCGAAGCCCCGGCCGGGCTCGATGCGAAAGAACGGATCGATGTCGGCGGCCGCTGGATCACGCCGGGCCTGATCGACTGCCACACCCACCTCGTCTATGGCGGCAACCGCGCGCATGAATTCGAGCGGCGGCTGGCCGGCGCCAGCTATGAAGAGATAGCGCGCAGCGGCGGCGGCATCGTCTCCACGGTGAAGGCAACGCGCGAGGCCAGCACCGAACAGCTCATCGTCGCAGCGCTGCCGCGGCTTGATGCGCTGATCGCCGAGGGCGTCACGACAATCGAGATCAAATCCGGTTACGGCCTTGAACTCGACACCGAACGCCGTCAGTTGCAGGCCGCGCGAAAGCTCGGCGAGATAAGGCCGGTATCGGTGCGCACCACCTTTCTCGGCGCACACACCATTCCGCCCGAGATGAAAGGCAACAGCGCCGGCTATATCGACGCGCTCTGCGGCACGATGTTGCCGGCAATTGCTGGTGAAGGTCTTGCAGATGCGGTCGACGCATTCTGCGAAGGCATCGCGTTCTCCATTGAGGAGACAACGCAGGTCTTCACCAAAGCGCGCGAACTCGGGTTGCCCGTCCGACTGCATGCCGACCAGCTTTCGAACCTGCATGGCGCGGCACTCGCGGCAAAGTTCGGCGCGCTGTCGGCCGACCATCTGGAATTCGCCGACGACGACGGCGTCGCCGCGATGGCCCACGCCGGCACCGTCGCCGTGGTGCTGCCGGGCGCATATTACTTCATTCGCGAAAAGCAATTGCCGCCGATCGAAGCGATGCGCCGTCACGGCGTCTCGATCGCATTGGCCACCGACAGCAACCCCGGCACCTCGCCGCTGACCTCGCTGCTGCTGGCGATGAACATGGCCGCGACGCTGTTTCGCCTCACCGTCGATGAATGCATCGCCGGCGCCACGCGCGAGGCCGCGCGCGCGCTCGGCGTGTTCGGCGAGACCGGCAGCCTGGAGGCCGGCAAGTCCTGCGACCTCGCCATCTGGGATATCGAACGGCCGGCCGAGCTTGTCTACCGCATGGGCTTCAATCCGCTGCACGCCCGTGTCTGGCGCGGCCAGACCACTTCCCGCTCCTGATCTCTGACGCCAAGGAATGCCATCATGACCCGCATCGACAATGCCCGCGTCATTCGCGCCGCGCATGGCACCGAGCTGACAGCCAAATCCTGGCTGACCGAAGCCCCGATGCGGATGCTGATGAACAATCTCGATCCGGACGTTGCCGAACGCCCCGGCGAACTCGTTGTATACGGCGGCATCGGCCGCGCCGCGCGCGACTGGGAAAGTTTTGATCGCATCGTCGCCACGCTGCAACGCCTTGAAGCCGACGAGACGCTGCTGGTGCAATCCGGCAAACCGGTCGGCGTGTTCAAGACCCACAAGGACGCGCCGCGCGTACTGATCGCCAACTCCAACCTGGTGCCGCATTGGGCGACCTGGGAGCATTTCAACGAGCTCGATCGCAAGGGGCTGATGATGTACGGCCAGATGACGGCCGGCTCGTGGATCTATATCGGCAGCCAGGGCATCGTGCAGGGCACCTACGAGACTTTCGTCGAGATGGGCCGCCAGCATTTCGGCGGCTCGCTCAAAGGAAAATGGATTCTCACCGCCGGGCTTGGCGGCATGGGCGGCGCGCAGCCGCTCGCTGCCGTCATGGCCGGCGCTTCCATGCTCGCAGTGGAGTGCCAGCCGTCGCGGATCGAGATGCGGCTACGCACGCGCTATCTCGACAAACAGGCGGCCACACTCGACGAGGCGCTGGAGATGATGGCGCAGGCCAAGCGTGACGGAAAGCCGGTGTCGGTCGGCCTGCTCGGCAACGCCGCCGATGTTTTCCCCGAACTGGTAAGCCGCGGAGTTCGCCCGGATGTCGTCACCGACCAGACTTCGGCGCATGATCCCGTCAACGGTTATCTGCCGAAGGGCTGGACCACCGACGAATGGGAACGCCGCCGCCAGACCGATCCCAAGAGCGTATCGAAGGCGGCACGTACTTCGATGGCCGAGCATGTCCGCGCAATGCTCGACTTCCATCGCATGGGGATTCCCGTCGTCGACTACGGCAACAACATCCGCCAGATGGCGCTGGAGGAAGGTGTCAGCGACGCGTTCGATTTCCCGGGATTCGTGCCGGCCTATATCCGCCCGCTGTTCTGCCGCGGCATCGGCCCGTTCCGTTGGGCGGCTCTGTCCGGCGATCCCGAGGACATCTACAAGACCGACGCCAAGGTGAAAGAGCTGCTGCCGGATAACAAAGCACTGCATCACTGGCTCGACATGGCGCGCGAGCGCATCGCGTTCCAGGGTCTGCCGGCGCGGATCTGCTGGGTTGGCCTCGGCGATCGGCATCGCCTGGGCCTCGCCTTCAACGAGATGGTGGCATCGGGCGAGTTGAAGGCGCCAGTCGTGATCGGCCGCGACCATCTGGATTCCGGCTCGGTCGCTTCACCGAACCGCGAGACAGAATCCATGAAGGACGGCTCCGACGCCGTCTCCGACTGGCCGCTGCTCAACGCACTGCTGAACTGCGCCTCGGGTGCGACCTGGGTATCGCTGCACCATGGCGGCGGCGTCGGCATGGGCTTCTCGCAGCATGCCGGCATGGTGATCGTCGCCGACGGCACACCGGACGCCGCAGCGCGCATCGGCCGCGTGCTATGGAACGATCCGGCCAGCGGCGTGATGCGTCATGCCGACGCCGGCTATGATTTGGCGATCGACTGCGCACGCGACAACGATCTCGATCTGCCGAGTTTGGGGTAACCGCCTTGCATATCCTTCGCGCCCGCGATCGTCGCGCAATGCCGTGGAAAAACGGCGGCGGCTCGACGACGGAGATCGCGATCGGCCCGGCCGGCGCGTCGCTCGACGCGTTCGACTGGCGCATCAGCATGGCGCAGGTGGCGACCGACGGGCCATTCTCGATTTTCGCCGGCATCGACCGCACGCTGGCGGTAATCAAGCGCGGCGGGATGGAACTGACGATCGGCTATCAACCAGCGGTGACGCTCGGCAGTGTTTCCGAGCCGCTGAGCTTCCCCGGCGACACGCCGACGACGGCGCGCCTTCTGGACGGCGAAATCACCGATCTCAACGTGATGACGCGCCGCGAGCGCTTCAGCCACCGCCTGCTGCGTGTCACGCAATCGATGTCGTGCACATTGGACGGCGACGATATCGCGATCGTGTTGTCGCTGGACGGCAGCACGGACGTTGCGACACCGCATGACCGCGTGACGCTCGATCACGCCGACGCTGTCCTCATCGAGGCCAGCGAGACGACGACATTTCAGATCGACCCAGCCGGCAACTGCTACCTGATCCGGCTCTACCCGTTGCGCCCAAGCGACTGATCGAGCGCCTTGACCGCCTGATAGATCGCCGCTGCGCCCGCCGCGATGGCTTCGCGGTCGGCCCATTCTTCCGGCGCGTGGCTCTTGCCGGCGCGGCACGGCACGAAGATCATAGCGGAGGGACAGATCCGGCTCATGAACGCCGCATCATGTCCGGCCCCGCTTGGCAGATCGATTTCACTCAAGCCCAGATCATGCGCGCCCTCGCGCAACGCCGTGCGCAAAGCGGGATCGCAGGCCACCGGCGGCCCGTCGGACAAGGTCGCAAAAGTCGCGCGCGTGACCCGCGCCGCCATTGCGTGCGCAGTGCTCTCGCGGTCGATGATCTCGACAAAGCGCTGCGTCAGCGCCGGCTGCGTGGTGCGCGCGTCGATCACCAGCCGGCAGCGGCCGGGCACGATGTTCGAGGCCGAGGGATCGACACTGAGGATACCGACGGTGGCGACGAAGTAATCTGCGCCCCCTGCCGCCAGTTGTTCTGCTGCGCGGCGCACCGAACTCACCGTCGCGGCAGCAGCAACCAGCGCGTCATGACGAAGCGCCATCGGCGTCGTGCCGGCATGGTCGGCCTCGCCCTGGAAAATCACTTCAATGCGGCGGATGCCGACGATCGAGGAGACGATGCCGACATCGAGCGACTGCGATTCCAGCACGATGCCCTGCTCTATATGCAGTTCCAGGAATGCGCGGATATCATCGCGCTTCGCCAGTTCGAGACGATCCGGATCGCCGCCGACACGGCGCAGCGCGTCGCGCAACGTCTCGCCACCTGGCTCGGTCAGCGCCAGCATCTTGTCGTCGAGCGAGCCGGTCATGCCGCGGCTGCCGACGCAGGATAGGCCGTATTCGCTGGGTTCCTCAGCGAGAAAGTCGATTACCTCGATCGTGTGTTCCGGCTGCACGCCGGAATCGCGCAGCGCACGCACGATCTCAAGGCCGGTGGCGACACCGGCGATGCCATCGAAACGGCCGCCGGACGGCACGGTGTCGCTATGCGAGCCGATCGCGATCACGCCGAGCGCTGGATTGCGGCCCTCCATGCGTCCGATCAGATTGCCGGCGGTGTCGATCCGCGTGGTGAGGCCCGCCTCATTGAAGCGCTGCACCAGCCATTCACGGCCTTCGAGAAATAGTGCGGTGAAGGAACGGCGCGTATAGGGCCGCTGGGGATCGGTGATCTCGGCCAGCGCCATCACGTCGGCCCACAGCCGGTCGGCGTCGAGCGGAAGGTTGGTCTTCACCATGCAATGCGCCTTGTCGTGCGAGCAGCGGATGGACGAAGCGTCCCGCCCCGGTTCGGCAATTACCTTGCCGTCGGGCGCAACGCAATCACCATGCACATAGCTCTCGACAGCCGATGGGAGAGACCCAATCGACCGCGTCAGGCCGCCGAGACCCGTCGGTACAGATGGAAGCCGCCGTAGATGCCGGAGCGGTCGGCCGCCAGTGCCATCGCGCTGGCCGCGTCGTCGCGCTGCCAGCTGTCGTTGAGCGACGACAGTTCGGGGCCGTCCAGCGGTGATTCCGCGCCGGCGGTGCGGAAGATCACGCGGACATCATCATGGCCGGCGCGGTCAATCGCATTCCACAGCGCGCGGATTTCATCGGGCGCCATCCAGTCCTGGGAATCCAGTAGCACCACGGCATTGACCTGTCGCGCCGGCTGCGCCTCGAGGAACACGCGCAGATTGGCATGCAGCGGCGTGACCCGCGCAGCGCCTTCCGCCATTTCGGCAAAGCGGCCCTGTTGCAGATACAGCGGCAGACAAATGTTGCCGGGGCCGAAATAACGGCGCGCCAGCGCCTGCCAGGCGAAGTAGTTGGTGCCGTTCGGATGGACATCGATCAGACGCATCAGCCTGTCGTGCAGCACCTCGTTGAGCGGCTGGTCACCGCCGAGCAGCTTGCGTTGCTGCGGCGGAATGCCGAGGCTGAACAAAAGAGCCGGCATCCGCGTCACCACGCGCGCCAGCCGGGAATGAAACAGGCCGTGCAATTTTTTCAACGCGGCAATCCGCGCCGGCGAATGTGCGTCGTCCTTCAGCAGAACCGCAAGATCGATGCGAAAGATTTTCGCAAGCATATGGGCGAAGCCGATGAAGCGCCCGAGCGCGCCGTGGCGATAGAAGCCGTCGGTGAAGTAGCTGGAGCGCGGCCGGCCACGGATATCGCGTTCATCCCAGTAATCGCGTGCATCTGTGTCGAGCGCCGGGCGCAGGCGGAAGCTATACAAATCGGCGTTGGCGGCCGACGATCCATCGCCGAAGAACTGCCAGAACGATGCGTAATCCGGCAGAGCGCGCAGGCCGGCGAGCTTCAGCTTGAGCAGCGACAGATGCGCCTCGTTGAGATCCACGGCGTAGACCTGCGCCGGCTTTGCCGACAGATAAGACAGCGCATTGCAGCCGCCGCTGGAAATCGTGACGATGGTGGCGCCCGGCGCCAGTTGCAGCGCTGCGAGATCGGCTTCGGGGTCTTCCCAGATCTGGGTATAGACCAGACGGCGAAACCAGAAGGCAAACAGCCGGTCCCAGATGCCGGCGTCCTCGCGGGTGCGGCTGTTGCGCACGGCGTCGGTGATCAAATGCGTGTTCATCGTTCCCTCGAATCGAGCATTTGAACCATTTATCAAGCGCAGACTGCGGTTTTGCGACAGACCTGTCCTCCCCCACCGCTATCACTCGCGCCGCTGTCACACCGGTGTCGTGAAGCGGTGGAAAGCATGAGCTTTGCGCCGGCCGTTGCGAGGGACGCCATGACCATTACTTCCGATTTCGACGACGCCGATGCCCCGCTCTGGCAAACGGAAGCCACCGGCCACATGAACCGGATGTATCGCTGGCAGCGCTACATCTACGATGCGACGCGCCGTTACTACCTGCTCGGTCGCGACCAGTTGATCGACGGCATCCGGCCCGCTGCAAGCGCCACGGTGCTGGAGATCGGCTGCGGAACCGGGCGCAACCTGGTCCACGCCGCGCGAAAATATCCGAATACCACCTTCTACGGCATCGACGTTTCCACCGAGATGCTGACCACGGCGATTTCAGCGATCGAGCGTGGCCACCTCGTCGGCAGCGTCCGCGTCGCGCATGGCGACGCCACGGCGTTCGATCCCGCCGCCTTGTTCGGAATCGCGGCGTTCGATCACGTGATGATCTCCTACAGCCTGTCGATGATCCCCGACTGGCACGCCGTGCTCGACAATGCCGTGCTGCGCCTGAAGCCGGCCGGCCAGTTACACATCGTGGATTTCGGCCATCAGGAACGGCTGCCGCGCATGGCGCGCGTTGTCCTGCTCCGCTGGCTGGCGCTGTTTGACGTGATGCCGCGGCGTTCATTGCAGGACGCGCTAAAGGCAATCGCCGCCAACACCGGGGCCAGCCTCAGCTTTGAACGGCCGTTCCGCGGCTACGCGCAGTCCGCCGTGTTGATACTGCCTAAGCGGCCGGACTGAGCCGCCGGTGAACGGCATTGCGATACGCCTCGACGGCGCCGAACAGCAGCAGCGAGAGCACGAACGGCGTCAGGTGATAGAACAGCCGGAACAGAAGCAGCGTCGCCAATAGCGCTTCGGTGTGCTGACCGCCGAGCCCGATCAGGATGGTGGCGTCGAACACGCCGATCCCGGCTGGCGCGTGGCTGGCGAAACCGAGCAATGTTGCGACGATGAACACCACTACGACGCGGGCGATGCCGATATCGAGGCCGGCGGGCATCAGCACATACATCGCCAGCGCGGCAGTACCGAGATCGACCAGGCCGATGCCGATCTGCAGGAACACGTTGCGTCCGTTCGGCAGCGGCACCGACCATTTGCGGCGGCCGATCTGCCGGCGTCCGTTCCAGGTCCAGCCGACATAGAACACGATAGCAATAAGGATCGCGATGGCGATCGCACTGTTGGCAATGGACGACAGGTGGTCGATCCGGCTGATTGCGTCCGGCTCGTAGAGCACGCTGAGGCCGAGCGCGGTGAGGTTGCCGAGCCAGAAGGTCAGGCCCGTGAGGAAGCAGATGCGCGCGACGTCGGCGACGCCGATGCCGTGCGGCGCATAGATCCGATAGCGAACCGCCGACGACACCAGCAGCACCGCGCCGGTGCCGTGGGCAATCGGGTAGCTGGTGAAGCTGGCGAGTGCCGCGATGCGAAACGGAATGTCGCCGCGGCCGATCAGCACCAGCGCCAGCCGGTCGTACAATGTCAGGCTGGCATAGGAGATCGCGACCAGCCCGAGCGACAGCGCCATGCAGGCCGGCTGCGTCATACGCATCGCGGACAGCACTTCGGCGAAATCGACGCCCTTCAGCGCGTGGCTAAGGGAAACAAAGGCGATGGTTGCAATTGCAAGGCTGACGATGACGCCAAGGCTTTTCCAGCCCAGCGCGGCACCGATCGCCTTGAGCCTGTTCGATGCGCGCAGCGGACTCTCCATAGCAAGGGGCGCGCCCTCAAACGGCGCCTCCGGTCGCTATGGCAGGTTGATATGACAGCCGCGTAAACAAACGGCGCTCCGGCCTCAGCCGTAGCGACGCAGGTTGAAGTCGTCGGCGTCGATCTCCGGCGCGCGGCCGGCGACCTGGTCCGCCACCACCCGCGCGGCGCCACAGGCCATCGTCCAGCCCAGCGTGCCGTGGCCGGTGTTGAGGAACAGGTTCGGATAGCGCGCAGTGCCGATGATCGGCGGGCCGTCCGGCGTCATCGGCCGCAATCCGCTCCAGAACTCGGCGCGCGACAGGTCGCCGGCGGCCGGAAACAGATCCACCAGCGAACGGTCGAGCGTCGCCCGGCGGTTGGGATGTAGCTTGATGTCGTAACCACTGAGTTCCGCCGTGCCGCCGACGCGGATGCGGTCGCCCATCCGCGTGATCGCGACCTTGTAGGTCTCATCCATCACGGTCGACTCCGGGGCGAACGCGGCATCGACGATCGGCACGGTGATCGAATAGCCCTTGACCGGGTAGACCGGCACCTTGATGCCGAGCGGGCGCAGCACGAAGGGCGAGAAGCTGCCGAGCGCGACGACAAAGCTGTCCGCCGTATACGCGCCCTTGTCCGTCGTCACCTGCGCGACACGTCCACCGGCGACATCGATCGACGTGACATTGACGCCATATTCGAATTTCACACCCATCCCGGCCGCGACCTGCGCGAGCCGCTGCGTGAACTTGTGGCAATCGCCGGTCTCGTCGTCCGGCAGCCGCAGACCACCGACGAAACGGTCGCGCGTCGCGGCCAGGCCCGGCTCGACGCGAATGCAGCCTTCGACGTCCAGCACCTCGTAGGGCACATTGTATTGCTTGAGCACGGCGATATCACCGCCGACGCTGTCGAGTTGATATTGCTTGCGGAACAGCTGCAGCGTGCCCTGGCTGCGCTCGTCATAGGCGATGCCGATGTCGGCGCGCAGCTCGCGCAGGCAATCGCGGCTGTATTCGGCGATGCGCACCATCCGCGACTTGTTGAGCGCGTAACGATCGGCCGTGCAGTTGCGCAGCATCTGAAAGATCCAACGCCACATCGCGGGATCGACCTGCGGCCGGACCACCAGCGGGCCGTGCTTGTCCATCATCCAGCGGATCGCCTTTAGCGGTACGTCCGGCCCCGCCCAGGGCGAGGCGTAGCCGGGCGATACCTCGCCGGCATTGGCAAAACTGGTCTCGAGACCCGCACCGGGCTGGCGCTCCAGCACCGTCACGTCAAAGCCGGCGCGGGCGAGATAATAGGCCGATGTCACGCCAACGACGCCAGCGCCGAGAACAACAACTTTCATGAAAACATTCCTCGGCGGGCTGGATGCAGCAGATGGCGCCACATCACCATGCCAGCCCTGTCGCGGTAGTTCCCGGCGTAGTCACCGGTAAAATTGGCGTATTGCGGCGGATTTCTGCGTCAGGTAGACAAAATCCAGCATTATTCACCGGAAACCAGCTCATGACGCACGACTCGTTCGACCTGAAAATTCTCGGCGAGCTGGTGAAGGATGCCCGCATCAGCCAGGTGCTGCTGTCCGAGCGCGTCGGCCTGTCGCCGACGGCCTGCGCGCGGCGGCTGGTCCAGCTCGAGGAGAGCGGCGTAATCCGCGGCTATTCGGCCGAGATCGACGCCACCCAGCTCGGCTTCATGATGACGGTGCTGGTCAACATCACGCTGGAGCGCCAGAGCGAAGACGCGCTGGCGGCCTTTGAAAAGGAAATCCGCAAATGCCCGGACGTGGTGTCGTGCCACCTGATGTCCGGCAATGACGATTACCTGGTCCAGGTGCAGGCGCGTGACATGGCGGATTATGAGCGCATTCACAAGCTGCACCTGTCGCGGATGCCAGGCGTATCGCGGCTGCATTCGAGCTTCGCGATGCGCAGCGTCGTCAAGCGCAGCATCTCGCCCGCCGCGCTGGCCGGCTAACCCGCGTCAGCGCCAAGATCCACCTGCACCTCACCGTTCGCGATCCGCGCGGGATAGCGCCGCAACGCGCGGCTGGACCAGCCCGGTGAAATCCCGCCATCCTGCAGGCTGAACCAGGCGAGATGGCGCGGGCAGTACAGCTTGCCGTCATCGACGCGGCCAAGGCTGAGATCGGCCTGCTCGTGCGGACAAGCGCGCTCGCAGGCAAAGAGCCGGTCGCCGTCGCGGATCACCAGCAGCGCCACGCCGGCCGCTCTGCCGCAGATCATCGTCTGCTCGCTCAGCCGATCGGCCGCGCAAACAGCGACCCAGGCCACCTCATCCGCCAAGATAGGCCCGCCGGACATGCTCGTTCTCGATCAGGTCGCTGCCTGCGCCTGACAGCACCACGCGGCCGGCTTCCAGGAGATAGGCATGATCGCACATGTCCAGCGCGGCAAAGGCATTCTGTTCGACCAGCAGCACCGTGGTGCCGGCATCGCGGATGGCGCGAATGATCGCGAAGGTGCGCTCCACGATGTTGGGCGCGAGCCCGAGCGACGGCTCGTCGAACATCACCAGCCGCGGCCGCGACATCAGCGCGCGCCCGATCGCCAGCATCTGCTGCTCGCCACCGGACAAGGTGCCGGCTGCTTGCTTGCGGCGCTCCGCCAGCCGCGGGAATTCGCCGTAGATGCGGTCGCGGTCAGCGACGATCTCCGACGTGTCCGAGCGCAGATAGGCGCCCATATCGAGATTTTCCGCCACCGTCATGTGCGGAAACACCCGGCGGCCCTCCGGGCAATGCGCGATACCCTTCTTCAGCACCCGCTGCGGACCGGCTGACGTGATGTCCTCGCCCTCGAAGGTCATGGTGCCGGCGCGCGGCGGCACCAGGCCGGAGATCGCGCGCAAAGTCGTGCTCTTGCCGGCGCCGTTGGCGCCGATCAGCGCCACCAGTTGCCCGGCCTTGACGCTCAGCGTGATGCCTTTCAGCGCGGTGATCTGGCCGTAGCCGCAGACCATGTCGGTGATCTCAAGCATGCGGTATGGCCTTTCGCGCATCAGGCTTCGCGACCTGCTTGGCGCCCTGGCCGAGATAGGCCTCGATGACAGCGGGATTGTTGCGGATCTCGTCGGGCGTGCCTTCGGCGATGATGCGGCCGTAGTTCAGCACCACGATGCGGTCCGACACGCCCATCACCATCGGCATGTCGTGCTCGACCAAGAGGATGGTGATGCCGCGGTCGCGGATGGTGCGGATCAGCTGCACGAAAGTATGCGTCTCCGAAGCGTTCATGCCGGAGACTGGCTCATCGAGCAGCAGCATCTTCGGCTGCGCCGCCAATGCCAGCGCGACGCCGACCAGCCGCTGCTCGCCATAGGACAGCGAGCCGGCGAGATCGTTGGCGCGGTGCTCGAGCCCGATCCACGACACCAGTTCGGCGGCGCGCTCGCGCTGCGCGCGCTCGGAGGCGCGCGCGCGCGGCAGACCGAGCAGCGCCTCGAACAGGCCAAGCTTGCCCTGGCGGTGCAGGCCGATCAGCACGTTGTCGAACACCGTATCGCGCGGAAATACACTGGTACGCTGGAAAGTGCGGATCAGGCCGAGGTCGGCGATCTCATGCGACTTCAGGCCCTTCAGCACGACGCCGCGATACTTCACCTCGCCCTTGGTCGGCGTGAGGAAACCGGTCATCAGGTTGAACGCGGTGGTCTTGCCGGCGCCGTTCGGGCCGATCAGGCTGAGAATCTCGCCTTCACCGACGGAGAAGTTGAGATCCGACAGAGCAACAAGGCCGCCGAACTGCATGCCGACATGATCGACGCTGAGAATGGTTTCGCGAGGCGCTTGCATGGTCATGCCCCCTCCTCCACCACAGCGACCGGTTTGCGCGAGGTATTGCCCTGCTTGCGCGACAGCCCAAGGAGCGGCGCCAGCGTTGGTACGATGCCGCGCGGCAGCACAAACAGGATCACGATCAGCACACCGCCATAGGTGATCCACTGCGCCTCCGGCGGCATGATCGGCCGCAGGAACACCGGCAGCAGACCGAAGATCACGCCGCCGATCACCGGCCCCGCCAGCGAGCCCTTGCCGCCAGACACCACCATGATCACCATCGTCACGGTGCTGATGAAGGCGAACACGTCGGGATCGATGATGCGGATGTAATGCGCATAGAGACTGCCCGCGGCGCCGGCTATGCCGGCCGAGATCACTGCGGCCAGCGTCAGCGTCCTCGTCACGTCGATGCCGACGGCGACGGCCAGGGTTTCGTTCTCCATCAGTCCGCGCATCGCGCGGCCGTAATGCGAATGCACCAGCCGCGCGATCAGGAGATAGGACACAGCCGCGACCGCCAGCACCAGATAGTAATTGTGCAGCTTGGTCTTCAACACGAGATAGCCGAGGCCGGGCAGCCCTATGGTGATGGAGGGAATATTGGTCAGCGCCAGCGGGCCTTGCGTCAACTCGACCCAGTTCAACGCCACCAGCCGCACCACTTCGGCGAAGGAAATGGTGACGATGACGAAATAGGCGCCGCGCACGCTGAACGAAAGCCGGCCGACCAGATAGCCGCAGAAGCTCGATATCACAATCGCCAGCGCGAAGCCGGCGACCGGTGGCCACGGCACATGCACGACGTGGAAATCGCCGATGAGCGGGACATCGAAGCCGAGCGAGGTCAGCGAGCTGACATAGGCGCCTATGCCGAAGAAAGCGATATGGCCAAGGCTAAGCTGGCCGGTGAAGCCGAGCAGCAGGTTGAGGCTCATCGCGCCGATGATGAAGATGCCGGTGGTGATCAGCGCATTCAGCAGATAAGGGTCCTGCAGCCACAGCGGCACGGACACGAAGATGGCCAGACAGATCAGCGTCGCAATCCGGTTCATCCGACGCGCTCCGCCCTGGCGAACAGCCCGGTGGGTTTGAAGATCAGCACCGCGATGATGATCAGGAAGCCCATCGCGTCACGGTAGCCCGACGAGACGTAGCCGGCGCCTAGTTCTTCGGCCAACGCCAGAATGAAACCGCCGATCACCGCGCCGGTGATGTTACCGAGGCCGCCGAGAATGACGATGGCGAAGGCTTTCACGGCCGCGAGGTCGCCCATTTGCGGGAAGATCACGTATACCGGGCCGAGCAGCGCGCCGGCGGCTGCCGCGAGACTGGAGCCGATGGCGAAGGTCGAGGTGTAGATCCAGCTGACGTTTACGCCCATCAGAGCAGCCGTATCTGAATCCTGGAAGGTGGCGCGCATCGCCTTGCCGAGCCTGGTGCGGTTGATCAGCAGATAGGCGATCACGATCAAAAGAGCCGCCGCGGCGAGCACGAACAGCCGCAGCCAGGATACCGAGACCGGGCCGATTACCAAGGGCGCGTCGGGAAACGGGTTATCGACCGATTTTGCCACGCCGCCCCAGATCCACAGCGCGCCGGATTGCATGGCGATCCAGGCGCCTATCATCACCAGCATGGTGGTGTCGATATCCGCGCCACGCAGGGGACGCAACAGCAGAAGTTCGATCGCGGCGCCGAGCAGCCAGCCGGCGACGATGGACAGTGGCAGCGCCAAAAAGAAATTCACGCCAAGCTGATGCACGACGATGAACATCATGTAGGCGCCGAAGGTGTAGAGCACGCCGTGAGTAAAATTCACGACGTTCATGATGCCGAAGATCAGCGTCAGCCCGATACCTAGCAGCGCATAAGTGCCACCGAGCACCAGCGTGTTGAGGAGATGTTGCAGAAGCTGATCCAAAATTAATCCTCTATGTCATTCCGGGCTACGACCGACGGCGAAGCCGGCTGGTGCAGACCCGGAATCCTGAACTGTTCTGAACTTGTCTGGATTCCCCGCCACTCCAATTGGAGTGGCGGCGGTTCGCGCGCCGCTCGCGCGGCACGCGAACCGGAATGACAGTTGGCGTTAGAGCGTCTTCATGCCGACTTTGCCGTCGGTGATTTCGATCAGATAGACGTTCGGGAAGCTCTGGCCGCTCTCCGAGCCTGCGGGGCCAGACTTCCTGAACACGATGTCGCCGTTCAGGCCCTTGATATTGATCTCCCACAGCGCCGCCTTGATCGCCGCCGGCTCGGCCTTGCCGGCCTTCTCGATCGCCGCCGCAATGGTGCGGATGCCGTCATAGCCGCGAAAGCTTTCGGTGACGCCGGCGAATTCAAAGCCGCGCTTCTTCCACTCACCGATGAAGTAGTTGGTAGCTTCCGGGTTCGGCGTCTTGTCGGGGTACCACGGCAGGAAGGTGGTCAGGTGCATCGTGCCGTTGGCAGCAGCACCCGCCTGGGCAATGATCTGGTCGGGGTTCTGCGAGCCGCCGGTGGTGATGATGCGCTTCTTCAGGCCGATCGCGGCGGCCTGCTTGAAGATCAGCGTCAGCTGATCGACCGCGGTGGTGACGATGACGGTCTCGGAGTCCGACGCCTTGATCTTGGCAAGCTGGGCGCTCATGTCCTGTGCCGACTGGTCCATGGTCTCGACCAGACCGATGGTGATGCCGTGCTCCTTCATCATCTTGCCGAAGTCCTCGGCGGTCCCGCGACCCCAGTCATTGTTGATGACCAGGAAGTCGGCCTTCTTGATCGCGAGCTTGTCGATGATCTTGCTGAACGCCGCGCCTTCCACCGCCGACGGCGGCGAGATGCGGAAGATGTAGGGATTGCCAGAGGTAGTGATCTTGCCGGCCGACGAGGTCTCAACCACCATCGCGGTCTCGTATTCGATCAGCTTCGGCATCACGGCGAGCGTCAGGCTGGAGCCCCAGGCGCCGAGCAGCACCGGTGTCTTGTCGCGGGTGATGAGTTTCTCCGCAACAGCGGCGGCTTCGGTCGGGTTGCTCTTGTTGTCCTCGATGACCAGCTCGATCTTCTTGCCGAGCACGCCACCCTTGGCGTTGATTTCGTCGGCGGCGATCTTGGCGCCGTTGACGACATAGGTGCCCGAAGCGGCGAAGGCGCCGGTGAGCGGTTCGTTGACGCCGATCTTGATGGTTTGCGCATAGGCTGCGCCATTGAACACGGCGAGCGCCAGAGCGATCGCCGGAATGGCCTTGAAGGTTCGTGTCATGTCATTCTCCCAATGAACGCTGGTGAAGTGGCGCAGTCCAAACCTCGCCGCCCCGCAGGATGCGCGAACGTCGATTCATGATGCCCGGTCTCCGCGCCCGATGATCCGGCGCAACGCCCGAATTGCGCGGTCGCGCAGCAGGCCGAAGACAAGCGAGATTCCATTCAAGTCGGCGACCGGCGCGATGGCTGCGCCCGCGTCGCCGGACAGGCGACGATCGAGATTGCGCGCAAATTCGGCGATCAGCCTTGCGGCGAGATCGCGCACCAGCCCCGAGCGTCCGACCTGCGCCAGCATGCCGGTCAGGCTGAAACCGATCGACAGTTCGACCCGCGTCGCAGCACCACCATCGATCGGCAGCAGCCGGTAGCGAATCTCGCCCTGCGTCTGCGAACGGCTCCGCTGGTCGTGGCCAATCCCGAGGATACGGCCGGACAGCGCGGCAGGATCGCTTTCGACGCGCGCCGCGCCGTTGAAGTTCGCGGAGATCGGCCCGATCTTCACGCGGATCGCGCCCTCGACGCGCTCCGGCACCGGCACGCCGGTCAGCGACGCGCCGGGCAGGCAGGATGCGACGGCGGCGATGTCGCCGAACATCGCGAACACCGTTGCTGGTGGGTGCGCGACGTCAAAGTGCTGCTGGAGAATGGTGGACGGCGTGAAATCGGGAATGACGAGGGGCGCGACCGTAGCAGCGGCCTGCTCCATCATCGCGGGCGGCCGCGCGGCGAGCTTATGCGATGCCGTGCAGGCCTGATGCCCCGAGCCGACCGGGCCGAGTAGCTTGCGGCCAGCATCGGGTTCCGGCGCAATGTCGCGGGCACGGCGCGCCGAGATCACCAAGCTGATGGCGTTGACGATGCCGACATAACCGGTGCAACGGCACAGGTTGCCGCTCATACCGACGCGGATGGCCTGCTCATCGGCGTCCGGCAACCGCTTCACCAGATCGCGCGCCGAGACCAGCATGCCCGGCGTGCAATAGCCGCATTGCAGCGCGTGCTCGCGGGTGAACGCCGCACGAAGCTCAATGGCAATCTCGTCATCATCGAGGCCTTCGATGGTGGTGACATCCGCGCCGTCGCAAGACACCGCAAAAGTGATGCAGGAGCGCGCCGGCACGCCGTCGAGCAAGAGCGTGCAGGCGCCGCAGACTCCATGTTCGCAGCCGAGATGGGTGCCGGTGAGATCACGCTCGTCGCGCAGGAAATCGGCCAGGCTGGTGCGCGGCTCGACCAGCGCGTTGACGGCGCGGCTATTCACCGTGAGTTCGATATTGTTCATGCCGCGGCCTCCGCGATAGCCTTGCGCAATACGGCGATGTGAATATGCCGGTCGGCGGCGTCCGTGATGCCGGCATTCGACAGCAGCTTGTCGGCGACGCGCGGATCGAACTTTCGGCCGAAGTCGCCATCGATTCGACCACCGAAAAATTCGGCCGCGTCGTCGATGACGATGGGCGCGGCCTCGACCGCGCCGATCACAACGCGCGCCGTCGCCGCCGCCGGATCGATCAGCACAGCGCCAATGGCATGGGCGAATTCGCCGGTCTTGCGGCAGGCCTTGACGTAGCCCCAGCGCGCCGAAGCGGACATTGCGGGCACTCGCACGGCCTCGATCATCTCGCCGGGCACCAGCACGCTTTCCAGCGCGCCAACAATAAAGTCCTTCATGGCGACATGACGCGCGCCGCTCGCGCTGCGCAGCGTTAGCGTTGCGCCGAGCGCCGACAGCGCCGACACCCAGTCTGCGCTGGGATCGGCGTGGCTGAGCGAGCCGCCGATGGTGCCGCGGTTGCGCACCGCGCGATAAGCGATGCCCGCGGCGACGCGCTGCATGGCGCCACGGGTGACGTCAGCGATGCGGCCGTCCTCGATGTCGGCATGGGTGACGCAGGCGCCGATCACTAAATCTTCACCGACGCGCTCGACATGCTTCAACTCGGCGAGGCCCGCAATATCAACGATCAGGTCCGGCTGGACGAGACGCAGGTTCAGCATCGGGCCGAGCGACTGACCGCCGGCGATGATTTTTACGACGCCATCGTAGCTTCCCATCGCGGCAAGCGCCGCCGGCAGGTCGCGGGGACGTTCATAGGCGAAGGGGGCGGGCTTCATGCCGCTGGCCTTTGCGCGTCGCGGGCCTCGATGATCGCCGACACGATGCGGCGCGGCGAGATCGGCGACTGCAGCATCTCAACGCCAAGGCCACGCAGCGCATCGTTCACGGCATTTCCAATGGCGGCCGGTGGCGCGATGGCGCCGCCCTCGCCGATGCCCTTGACGCCGAACTTGGTGTAGGGCGACGGCGTTTCCATGTGGTCGAGGCGCGGCTGTGGCACTTCCGTAGGCCCCGGCAAAAGGTAGTCCGCCAGCGTCGTGGCGAGCGGCTGGCCAGCGCTGTCGAACGGCATCTCCTCGTACAAAGCGGTGCCGATGCCTTGCGCGAGGCCGCCATAGATCTGGCCATCGACGATCATCGGATTGACCAGCACGCCGCCGTCTTCGACGATGACATAGTCGAGAATTTCTACATCGCCCAAATCAGGGTCGACAGCAACGATCACCGCATGGGCGGCATAACTGAACGTGCCGCTGTCGCGCTGCGGCTTGTAGCCGGAGGTGGCTTCGAGACCGCCGGGATCGACATCGCCCGGCAGATCTTGCGGGCGGCGATACCAGGTGTGCGCGATTTCCTTCAGCGTCACGCTGCCATTGGGGCCGCGGATTTCGCCATCCACCAGCACCACATTGGCTTCATCGACCTGCAGCAGTTTTGCACCAATCTTCTTGGCGCGTTCGCCGAGCTCAAAGCAGGCGGTGGCGACCGCGCCGCCCGCCATCACCATGCAGCGCGAGCCCCAGGTGCCGGTCGAATACGGCGTCATGGCCGTGTCGCCATGCACGACGCGAATCTTGCCGACATCGACGCCGAGCATTTCGAACGCGACCTGCGAGAGCGTCGTTTCAAGCCCCTGGCCGTGCGAGTGCACACCGACCTTCAGTTCGAGCCCGCCATCAGGCGTCAATCGCGCGGTCGCCTGTTCATGGCCCGGCACCATCGGAACGCCCCAGCCGGCATAGACCGAGGTGCCGTGCGCGGCCTGCTCGCAATAGATCGAGAGGCCGACGCCGATCAGCCGGCCATCGTTCTCGCCCTTGCGCTGCCGCGCGCGCACCGCATCTATGTCGATCATCGTCAGTGCGCGGCGCATCGCTTCCGGATAATCGCCGCTGTCGAAATGCTTCTTGGTGATATTGTCGAACGGCATCTGCTCCGGCCGCACCAGATTGCGCAGACGGACGTCACCTGGCTCAAGGCCGGCTTCAGCGGCAACCAGATCGAGCATCAGTTCCAGCGCAAAACAAACCCCGGTGCGGGCGACACCGCGATACGGCAGGATCGGGCACTTGTTGGTCGCGACCGAATAGGTGCGACAGCGATAGGCCGGCATCTGATAGGGGCCGGGCAGAATGCTGACAACCTGCGCCGCTTCCAGGCAGGCAGAGAACGGATAGGACGAGTAGGCGCCGGAATCGACGGTCGCTTCGCAATCAATGCCACGCAGCGTGCCGTCGCGATCGGCATAGACGGTGATCTTGTAGTGATGCTCGCGGCAGTTCGAACTGGCCACGAGGTGCTCGCGGCGATCCTCGATCCAACGCACCGGAAAGCCGAGCTTCATGGTCAGCCACGACAGGCAGACTTCTTCCGGCAGTAGAATGCCCTTGTAGCCGAAGCCGCCGCCGACATCGGGAGAGACAATCCTGATCTGTCCTTGATCCATCTCAAGGCAGTCGGACAGACCGTTGCGCACAATGTGTGGCATCTGACTGCCCGTATAGAGCGTGAGCTGATCGAGACGATGATCAAACGTGGCGACGACACCCCGACCTTCCAGCGGCGACATGCATTGACGTGCGGTCGAGATCTCGCGCGTCACCTTGATCGGCGCATCGAGAGCCCCGGCGATATCGAGCTCGAAAAAACTTTCAAGAAAGACGTTGTCACCCCAGTGCTCATGCACCAAAGGCGAGCCGGGCTCGCGTGCTTTCAGCATGTCGTAGACGGCGGGAAGCTCTTCGAGATCGAGCGTAACGGAGGCCGCGATATCCTCGGCCTCGGCACGCGTCGACGCGACGCACATGGCGACGAGTTCGCCGACCTGTCTTATTTTATCGGTCGCCAGTATCGGCTGATCGGAGATCTTGAAACCGGCGAGACTCGTCACCGCGCGGATCGGCTTGACCCCGACGAGGTCCGAGGCGGTAAACACGACGTCGCGATAGCGCTCCGGCACGTGGATCGCCTTGATCCGCGCGTGTGCGACCGGGCTGCGGACGAAAGCGACGTCCTGCAATCCGGCCAGTCGTATGTCGGCGACGAACTGGCCGCGGCCACGCAATAGCCGATCATCTTCCTTGCGCGGGACGCGCGCGCCGACGCCCTGCTTTTCAGCAGGCGCCGCAGAAGAAGAATCGCGCGCATCGCTCATGGCCTGCCCCCCGCCTTCCGTCTGATTGATCGCCGCTTATGCGGCGACCGCCTCCGGCAGAATCGCAGCGACGGCGTCGTAGCGAGTGCCAGCGCGCAGGCAGAATACCGGCTGTAGCAGCCCGTTCGCCACCACTTCGGTGTTCTCGTTGTCGCGCAGGATGTAGCGGCCGGGCTTGTTGGTGATCACCGAGACGTCGGCATCCATGCCGACCTTGAGCGCGCCGACCGTATCCGACAGGCCGATCATCTTCGCCGGGTTCGACGTCACCATCGGCACCACCTGCTCCAGCGTCAGGCCCAGCGCCATCATCGAACTCATCGCCTGCACCAGACTGAACTTGGCCTGGCCGGCGAAGGGATGGTTCTCGTCGTCCTCATGCTGGTCCGGCGTGCCGGCCGGCGCGGGAACGTGGGTGTTGTAGCCGTGGATGTCCGCGCCCAGCGTGTTCGGCACGATGCCGGCGGCGATCGCCTTCTTCGCCAGCCGATAGGAGAAGTGGCTGCCGTGGCCGACGTCGATCTTGAGGCCGCGATCGATCGCAGCCTGGATCACCGGATGCACCTCGCCCTCGCGGTTGACGAAGCCGCCGGGATGCCGCGTGAACGGATGCGCCAGCACGTCGCCTTCCTTGAGCAGCGGGATCACGCGCTCCAGAATCGTATCGACGTCCTCGCCGTTGGTGCCGCTCTCCGGCAGGCCCCAGAGCTGGCCGAAATGCACATAGACCGGCAGTTCGGTCTGGCGGCCGATTTCCGACGCCATCTCCAGCACGCGAATGCCCCAGCGCGCGAAGCCGCCGATCTCGGCATGCGCCTTGATGCCGCGCACCAGATCGAGATTGGCCATCGCTGATTTCACGGTGGCGTCGATGTCGACGCCATCCGGGCTGTACAGGTTGGGATAGAAGTGGCCTTCGAGACCGCCGACCAGATAGGCAGACAGGAACGCATAGACCCGCGACTTGGCGGGCTCGGCGATGAAATGGCGGAAACCTGGCAGCGTCATGCAGGACGGGCCGCCCTGGTCGATCAGCGTGGTGACGCCGGACTGCACACCGACCATATCCGGGTTCATGCCGAAACGCCCGGTGACATACTGATATACATGGCCATGCGTATCGATCAGCCCCGGCAGCACCAGCTGGCCGGTGACGTCGATCACCTCTTTGGCGCTGGTCGGCAGGATGTCGGACTGCACGGCGGCGATCTTGCCGTTGCGGATCGCGACATCCTTGAGGCCGTCGATGCCCGAGGCCGGGTCGATGACGCGGCCGCCGCGAAGCAGCAGATCGAAAGTCGGGGTGACGGACATGGTGATCTCCTTTGACATCCAGGTGCCCCCGGGGGGCCACACCTAAATACGAAGCATACTTCGTATTTTACAAAAGCAAAGGTCGTGCCATATTTATTTTATGGTATTCGAAGGATGCCACGATAAGGAGGGTGCGGTGCAAAAAGTCAAAAAGTCGCAGGAAAAGACCGCAACCAAACAGGCACACCGCCCGTGGCCGTTGGCGCAGCGGCCGGGATTTCTGATCCGCCGGCTGCACCAGATCCACGTCGCCTTGTTCCAGGAAGCCTGCGCCCACTCCGACATCACGCCGCTGCAATACAGCCTGCTGTCGGCGCTGGCTGGCCGCGGCACCGCTGATCAGACGAGTTTAGCCGCCGATATTGCGCTGGATCGTACCACGACCACGGGCGCCCTGAAACGATTGGCAGCCCGCAAGCTGGTCGAGCGCACGATCGGTGGCGACGATCGCCGCGCGCGTATCTGCCGGCTGACGCCATCGGGCGCCGCGCTGCTCGACCGGCTGGAAGCTCCCGCGCGCGAAGCCCATCGCGCCACGCTGAGCAATTTGAGCAAAAAGGAACAGGCGGTTTTCATCGCGATGATGCAGCGGATAGTTGCAGGACGCGCGAATGCCAGCGCCCAGCTCACAGCGGAGGATTGAGCGCCACCGGACTTTCCGAGCGACCAAATGGCGCCGGCGTGACTACAAGATAAGCAGCATGCTTCCGAAAGTGCAGCGCGGAAAATCTCACACGCCTAGCTAATTCAAGACGACGGCATACAATTTCAGGATCAACCTGCGGTCGTTTCCGCTGGTACGCTTTTTGCTACCCCTGTTTCCCGAGCATCGTTTTGTGCACAGGGGGCGAGCATGACGAATTCCGAGTTGCGGGCCGACATTCACAGCATCGAGCCTATTCCCGACGCGGACCGGGATTCCACCGGGCCGCAGCAGATGTGGATCTGGGCCGGGGCGAACATCGCGCCGGTGAACTGGGCGCTCGGCGCGCTCGGCATCATTCTCAAGCTCGGCCTGCTGGAAACGATCGCGGTGATCGTGATCGGAAACCTGTTCGGCTGTGCGATCTTCGGGGCCTTCACGGTGATGGGCCACAAGACCGGCGTCAACCAGATGGTTCTGAGCCGCGCTGCCTTCGGCCGCCGCGGCGCCTATCTGCCGAGCCTGCTGATGTTCCTGATGACGCTCGGCTGGATCGGCGTCAACACCTACTTCCCCGTCAAGATCTCGATGGCGATCCTCGCGCAGTTCGGCATCGCCGATACCTGGTTTGCGAACTTCGTCGTCATCACCCTCGTGATGGTGCTGCAGGTGCTGATCGGCATCTACGGCTTCTACGCGATCCGCACCTTCGAGAAATACACGGTGCCGGCGACCGTCGTGATCATGGTGCTGATGAGCATCCTGGCCTGGAGCCAGGCCGGCGTCGTCAACTGGGGGCTGAAGAGCGAGCTGCCGCCCGGCGCGCACCTGGCGATGCTGACGCTATTGATGACCGCGGTCGGCGTCGGCTGGGGGATTTCCTGGGTGACCTGGGCCTCGGACTATTCGCGCTTCGTGCCGCGCAGCGTCTCCTCGAAGCAAGTGTTCTGGTACAGCTACATCGGCATGTTCGTTCCCTCGGTGTGGCTCGCCATCCTCGGCGCCACCATCGCCTCGGTCACGCTCGACGCGGATCCCGCCAAAATGGTCAGTGCGGTGTTCGGCGGCGTTGCGAGCCTTCTGGTGCTGCTGATGGTGCTGCACGGCCCGATCGCTAGCAACATCCTCAACGTCTATTCCGCAGCACTGGCGGCCTTGAGCATGGGCCTCAAGCTGTCGCGGACGGCGCTGGCGCTGATCGTTGGCGTCGCCGGCTACGCGGTGACGATCTACTTCATCTCCGCGCCGTCATTTGCCAAAGCCTTCGACAACTGGCTGATCAGCCTGCTGATGTGGATGAGCCCCTACGCAGGCGTCATCCTGGCCGATTTCTTCATCAAGCGGAAAGGCCACATCGACATCGCCGAACTCTACAAATCGCCGGAGGCCAGTGCCTATGGCGACATCAACTGGACCGGCATGACCGCCTTCATCGTCGGCCTGATCGCCGCCTGGCTGTTTCAGGATGGCCTTGTGCCGGCGCTGCAGGGACCGATCTCGATCAACCTGCTGGGCGGTGCCGATCTCAGCTGGCTGGCCGGAATCGTCGTGGCGGGCGGCGTCTATCTGGCGCTCGACAAGTACAAAGCGACGGCACCGGCGGTCGCCAGCGCCGCCGAATAACCAGAGTTTTTAAAAAAGCAGCCCGGGCGCATTATTCGTCCGGGCCGCATTCCTTGAAGTGCACGACTCGAAACCGTGGAATAGAACGCTAGATCGTCTGCTCCGCGCTGATGCTGGCGAAACGGTCGTCGAGGGCGTAGCCGGCGCCGCGCACGGTGCGGATCGGGTCCTGCTCGCCGCGCGGGTTGAGGATTTTGCGCAAGCGGCCGATGTGCACATCGACGGTACGCTCATCGATATAGATGTCGCGCCCCCAGACGCTGTCGAGCAGCTGCTCGCGGCTGAACACACGGCCGGGATGTTCGAGGAAAAACTCCAGCAGTCGGTATTCGGTCGGGCCAAGATCGATCGGCCGGCCGGAGCGCACCACGCGGCGCTTGTCGCGGTCGAGTTCAATGTCGCCGAACGACAGCACGGTCGCCAATCGCTCCGGCGCGGCGCGCCGCAACAGGCCTTTCACCCGCGCAAGCAATTCGGGCACCGAGAATGGCTTGACGATGTAGTCGTCAGCGCCGGTCGCCAGGCCGCGAACACGCTCACTTTCCTCGCCGCGCGCCGTCAGCATGATGATCGGCAGCGACTTGGTCTCCGGCCGCGCCCGCAGACGACGGCACAACTCGATGCCCGACAGGCCCGGCAGCATCCAGTCCAGCACTACCAGATCCGGCACGCGCTCCTTGAGGCGCGTGTCGGCATCATCACCGCGGGCCACGGTTTCCACTTCATAGCCCTCGGCGTCGAGGTTGTAGCGCAGCAGCGTGGTCAGTGCTTCTTCATCTTCGACAACCAGAATGCGCGCATTCATCGGTATGGCCTTCTCGGTTTAGACGGGAGCATTCGCAAAGGTGGTCATGTCGCCCTTCGGGCGCTTGTCGAGGATCGCCTGACCTTCGATCATGTAGAATACGGTTTCCGCGATGTTGGTGGCGTGATCGCCGATCCGTTCGATGTTCTTGGCGCAGAACATCAGATGGATGCAGAACGAGATATTGCGCGGATCTTCCATCATGTAGGTCAGCAATTCGCGGAACAGCGAGGTACAGATCGCGTCGATCTCCTCGTCGCCCTTCCAGACCACCATCGCCGCCGGCAGGTCATGCGCGGCATAGGCATCGAGCACGGCCTTGACCTGCGACTGCACGAGATCCGTCATATGTTCGAGCCCGCGGATCAGCTTCAGCGGGTGGAAGTCGTTGTCCAGCGCATTGACGCGCTTGCCTATGTTCTTGGCGAGATCTCCGATCCGCTCCAGATCGCTGGCGACGCGCATGGCGCCGACGATCTCGCGCAGATCCACCGCCATCGGCTGGCGCCGGGCAATGGTCAGCACGGCGCGCTCCTCGATGACGCGCTGCAACTGGTCGATCTCCTGATCGGCCGCAGCGACCTTGGCGCCGAGCGGCACGTCGCGGCGCACCAGCGCATCGACGGAATCGGTGATCTGCCGTTCGGCAAGGCCACCCATCTCGGCGACCAGTCGGGTCAGTTCCTGCAGATCGCCATCGAAAGCCTTGGCGGTATGTTCAAAAGCCATGTCAAATCCCTCCCGCGTTCAACGCGTCAGCCGAACCGGCCGGTGATGTAATCTTGGGTGCGGCGATCGGTCGGCGAGGTGAAGATCTTGTTGGTCGGACCAAACTCGATCAGCTCGCCGAGATACATGAAGGCCGTGGAGTCAGAGACGCGCGCGGCCTGCTGCATGTTGTGGGTCACGATCGCGATCGTGTAATCGTTCTTCAATTCATCGATCAGCTCTTCGATCTTCGCAGTGGAGATCGGATCCAGCGCCGAGCACGGCTCGTCGAACAGGATCACCTCGGGCCTGACGGCGATGGTGCGTGCGATGCACAGACGCTGCTGCTGGCCGCCGGACAGGCTGAGGCCGGAGGCGTTCAGCTTGTCCTTGACCTCGTTCCACAACGCGCCGCCGCGCAGCGCCTTCTCGACGCGGCCGTCCATCTCGGACTTCGAGATCTTCTCATAGAGTCGCACGCCGAAGGCGATGTTCTCGTAGATGGTCATCGGAAACGGCGTCGGCTTCTGGAACACCATGCCGACACGGGCGCGCAGCAGGTTGAGATCCAGCTTAGGATCGAGGACGTTCTGGCTGTCGAGCATGACCTGGCCTTCGGCACGCTGGCCGGGATAGAGGTCATACATGCGGTTGAAAATCCGCAGCAGCGTGGACTTGCCGCAGCCCGACGGCCCGATGAAGGCCGTGACGCGGTTGGCAACCAGCGTCAGGTTGATGTGCTTCAAAGCGTGGTGTTCGCCGTAATAGAAGTTCAGGTCGCGGACGCTGACCTTGGAACGCTCCTCGCCCATCGCGACCTGCGGCGGCAGCGATACGTTGGAGATGGCAGAAGATACAGAGAGCTCACTCATTTGGCTGTCCTCTCGGCGCTGAGGATGCGCGCGCCAATGTTAAGGGCAAGTACGGTCAGGGTGATGATCAGGGCACCGCTCCAGGCGAGCTGTTTCCAGTACTCGTAGGGGCTCTGAACGAAGTTGTTGATGGTCACCGGCAGGTTGGCCATCGTTTTGGAGAGGTCCAGGCTGAAGAACTGGTTGCTCAGCGCGGTGAACAGCAAGGGCGCCGTTTCGCCGGCGACACGGGCCGTCGCCAGCAGCACACCGGTGATGAGACCGGCGCGGGCTGCGCGGTAGGCGATCCGCTTGATCACCAGCGAGCGCGGCAGGCCCAGCGCGGAGGCCGCTTCTCGTAGCGGATTGGGCACTAGGCCGAGCATGTCCTCGGTGGTACGCACCACCACAGGGATGACGATCACGGCGAGCGCCAGCGAGCCGGCGAAGGCCGAGAAGCCCCCCATCGGCACCACCACCGCGCCATAGACGAACAGGCCGATAATGATCGAGGGCGCCGACAGCAGGATGTCGTTGATGAAGCGGATCACCGAGGTGAGCCGGTCGTTCTTGCCGTATTCGGCAAGATAAGTGCCGGCGAACAGGCCGAGCGGCGCACCGATGCCGACGCCGATCACCGTCATGATGATCGAGCCGACGATGGCGTTGAGCAGGCCGCCTTCCGCCGAACCGGGCGGCGGCGTGTTCTGGGTGAACAGCTGCACGCTGATGCCGGCGAGGCCGTTGGCGAACAGCGTGAACAGGATCAGCGCCAGCCAGGTGACGCCGAAGATCGCGGCCCCGAAGCACAAGGTGCGGATGATGAAATCGGTGCGGCGCCGGGAGGCGTAAATCGGGTTCATTTCAGTTGCCCGCCTTCTTCTCAAGACGCATCAGCATGAGGCGCGCGCCGGAAAGTACGAAGAATGTCAGGACGAACAGCAGCAATCCGAGCAGGATCAGCGCGGACTGATGCAGCCCGTCACTCTCAGCGAACTCGCTGGCGATCGCCGCGGAGATCGTGGTGCCCGGTCCGAACACCGAACCGGAAATCCGGAACGAGTTGCCGATGATGAAGGTCACCGCCATCGTTTCACCGAGCGCGCGGCCAAGCGCCAGCATCACGCCGCCAATCACGCCGACGCGGGTATAGGGGATGACGACGTTGCGGACGACTTCCCAAGTGGTGCAGCCGACGCCGTAGGCGGCTTCCTTGAGCACCGGAGGCACCGTCTTGAACACGTCGACCGAGATCGAGGTGATAAAAGGCAGCACCATGATGGCGAGGATCAATGCTGCGTTGAACAGGCTGAGATATGAGGGAGGTCCCGCGAAAATGGTACCGAGCACCGGCACGCCTTCGAAGGTGGCGATCATGAACGGCTGTACGTGGTTGGCCAGGAACGGGCCGAGCACGAAGAAGCCCCACATGCCGTAAATGATCGACGGAATGCCGGCGAGCAGTTCGACGGCCATGCCGATCGGGCGGCGCAGCCACTGCGGGCACAATTCGGTGAGGAAGATCGCGATGCCGAGGCCGACCGGAATGGCGATGGCCATAGCGATCAGCGAGGTGACCAGCGTGCCGTAGATCGGGCCAAGCGCCCCGAGCACCGGCGGATCGGCGGACGGCGCCCAGCGCTGCGTCCACAAGAACGCAAAGCCGTATTCCTTCATCGCCGGCCAGGCGCCGGCGATGAGCGATAGAATAATGCCGCCGAGAATGAGCAGGACCGACAGCGCGCAAATGCGCGTGACCCAGTAGAACGCCTGATCGCCGAATTTAAAAGCGCTCAGCGCCTTCGCGCGATCATACGGTCCGGCGGCTTCCATCGACGAGCTCTGTACGGCCATATCTGCCACGCCAGTCCCCTGTTCGTTTGACTCTACCTGAAAACTCATCGGCATGCCGTCTTTGCGAGGAGCGAAGCGACGAAGCAATCCAGTCTTGCCGTGGCTTTCTGGATTGCTTCGCTACGCTCGCAATGACGATCTTCCAGCTCAGCTCTTGATGTCAGCCGACCAGGTCTTCTCGATCAGCTTGACCACCGGCTCCGGCATCGGGATGTAGTCGAGTTCTTCGGCCATCTTGCCGCCCTTGGCGAAGGCCCAGGTGAAGAACTTGACGGCTTCCGTGGAGGCAGCCTTGTCGGCCGGCGCCTTGTGCATCAGGATGAAGGTCGCGGCAGTGATCGGCCAGGAGGCTTCGCCCGGCTGGTCGGTCAGGATCACATAGTAGCCGGGAGCCTTGGCCCAATCGGCGTTCGACGCGGCAGCCTGGAAGGCGGCGATAGTCGGCTGCACAGTCTTGCCGGCCTTGTTGATCAAGCCGGCGTAGGTCAGCTTGTTCTGCTTGGCGTAGGCGTACTCGACGTAGCCGATCGCGTTCTTGGTCTGGCTGATGTTGCCGGCAACGCCTTCATTGCCCTTGGCGCCAACGCCGACCGGCCATTCGACGGCGGTGCCCGAACCGACCTTGGTCTTCCAGTCAGCGCTCGCCTTGGCGAGATAGTCGGTGAAGTTGAAGGTGGTGCCCGAACCGTCCGAACGGCGAACCACGGTGATGGCGGCCGAGGGCAGCTTCAGCTTGGGGTTCAGCTTGGCAATCGCGGCATCGTCCCACTTGGTGACCTTGCCGAGATAGATGTCGGCCAGCAGTTCGCCGGACAGAACCAGCTCTCCGGAATTGATGCCTTCGAGGTTCACGACGGGCACGATCGCGCCCATCACCATCGGCCACTGCACCAGGCCGTCCTTCTCAAGGACTTCAGCCTTGAGCGGCGCGTCGGTGGCGCCGAAGGTCACGGTCTTGGCCTGGATCTGCTTGATGCCGGCGCCGGAGCCGATCGACTGGTAGTTCAGGCCATTGCCGGTCTCTTTCTTGTAGGCATCAGCCCACTTCGAATAGACCGGGAAAGGGAAGGTGGCGCCCGCGCCGGTGATGTCGGCAGCGAATGCCGAGGTCGACGCGGCCATCAGGCCGGCGGCGACGATTGCCTTGAGGAATTTCATGGTGGTCTCCATCTGGGTCAAGAGCTTGTTGTTCCGAAGCCCTGTGCCGCCTCTTTAGAAGCCTGCTGTGGAGCTAATATTGCAGCTGGATGACACTCGTGTGACACGCCAATTTGAGTAATAATTTCAATGATCCGAGAGTTTTGGACGCTCGTTTTTCCGGTATTTTTCTGCAACTCGGCGCTACCGCCGTCGCGAAATCGAAAATTCAGCGGCCACTACCGGCACCCAGGCACCTGTTAACCAATTCCTAACGATGATCACCCATGGAATAGAGACGCGATTTATCTTCCGCGCGATTGGACGGGGCGGCGCGACATGTTCCAGCGATTTCTGCGATCTCGTGCCCAGAGCTATTTGCGAGGCATCCTCGGCGACCGCGAGTTCAAGGCGCGTTCCGCCGCGCGTGACGCCGAGACCGATCGCGGGCGTATCGATGCCATCATGGCCTCGCTGGATCACGCACTGACCGGCGCCGAAGCCGAACAGGTCGGCCTCACCCGCCGGGTCGATGACGTGCTGTCGCGCGCAGCGGTCACCTTCGGCAACGGCAATGACGAATATCTCACGCGCGAAAAGATCGACAGCGAACACCTGGACCTGTTCGAGAAGGACATCTCCAATGGTCAACGCCGACTGCGTGAACTCACCGTCAGCATCTCACATTACAAATTCCTGAAAGCCGCGCTGCTGTCGCGCTTTCCCGAACACGGCGCACGCAGGCCTACCGATCAGGTCAACTGATTACGCCGCCGGCGTTTGCTTGCGGCGCTCGTCATCCGTCCAGCGCCGACGCCGGCCCGTGCTGTCGGCAGCGCCGTCAGGCGCGCGTCGTCGTTCGCCCGTGAAGGTGCCCATCTGGGCGTCCACAAAAGCCACAAACTCCGCGCGAAAACGCTCGGCCGAAAATCCGGCGGCCCGCGCCCGGCAATCGGCCCTGGAAAACGTATCCTCTTGCGCGACAAAGGCGCGAACGCATTGCGCGATCGCTGCCGGCTCGGTTGAATCGAAAAACATTCCGGTGCGATTGCCCGGTGCGGCCGAGACCGTCTCACGCGCACCGCCGCGCCCCAGCGCCAGCACAGGCGCGCCTTCCGCCTGCGCTTCGACGACGATGATGCCGAAATCTTCCTCCGCGGCGAACACGAAGGCGCGCGCCGTACCCATCAACTCGCGCAGATCCGCGTCGCTGACAAAGCCGGCAAAGGTCACATTGGGACCCGCCATCTTCTTCAACCGCTCGGCGTCAGGACCATCGCCTGCAACGACCAGTCTGAGGTCCGGCAATTCGGCGAAGGCCTGGATGACGGCTTCAATCTTCTTGTAGGGCACCATACGGCTGGCAGCGAGAAAATGACCGGCGATGGGACGGTCGATCACCTCGGCAGGCATAGTCACCGGCGGATAGATCACAGTGGCATCGCGGCCATAGACCTTCTTGATGCGCTTGGCGACGAAGTTGGAATTGGCGATCATCGCGTCCGGTCCATGCGCCGTGCGCACGTCCCAGATCCGCATCCGGTGCAGCAGCGCGCGCGCCAGCGCGCCCTTGATGCCCGCGGTGTAGCCGCTTTCATTCAGATAAGCGTGCTGCAGATCCCACGCATAGCGCATCGGCGAATGCACGTACGAGATGTGCAACTGGTTTGGTCCCGTGATGACGCCCTTGGCGACGGCGTAGCTGCTGGAGATCACGAGATCATAGCCCGACAGGTCGAACTGCTCGATCGCGATCGGCATCAGCGGCAAATATTTGCGGTGCATCTTGCGGATGAACGGCATGTTCTGCAGGAAGCTGGTATGTGCTTTCTTGAAGCCGATCTTGGCGCGGTCTTCCGGCGACAGAACGTCGAAAAGCGTGAACACGTCGGCATGCGGATAGCAGCGCAGCAGTTCGCGCAGCACCTGCTCGGCGCCGCCCATCGTATAAAGCCAATCGTGGACGATCGCGACGCGCATCTGAACTCCAAAGTACAGCCGATGTCTTTTCGGCCTATGGAGTTCATAGCCTATTCACGCGTCGCCACAACAAACCGCTAAAACTGTCCTTAATCGAGTAATGCCCGAATGCTCAGTTTTTAGGGCCCTCTTTAAGATTTCGCCTACCATCTTACGCGCGGCGATGGTTTTGCGAAATTTCAGGTACGTCGCCACAGGGTGAGGCTTGTTGCGTCCGTTCACCAGGAATACAGATGCCTTGCTTCATCGACCTCGCAGCGATTGCGAAGTCGAATGCATCCTGGATTTGAAATTATTCTGGACGAACGCTCCGGTCGCCGCCGGGGCTACCGGGCGGCGGGATCACCGGCGTGTTGGTGCCGCCGTCGGGCGTGGGGACGTGCATCTCCGTATCAACGCCACCGGGCGGGCACAGCACGCCGCCGGATTTCGCCAGTTGGTCGCTCAACGGCTCTGCGTTCTTACCGGTCGTCGTGCCGTTCGGCGACAGCGTGCCCTGCTGCGGACGGGTCTCGGTCGGCGTACAATTACCCGCAGGCGAGGTCGCTTGCGCGAAAGCAGCCCCCGAACTGGCGAGCCAAAGACCGGAAATCAACAGGGATGACTTGATCTGCATCGAAATCAACGGCCCGGCGAACCACAGGTTCCCATGCCCAAACGTCGCATCAGGTCTTGCGATAACGGATCAGCGAGAAATGCCCCATCGGCGGCATCGGCCGGCGCTCGGCCAGCGTGACACCGCCATGCCTGGCCGCCCAGTCCACCAGCCTGCCCCACGGGAATTCCGGGCGCCAGCCGAGCCGGCGGGCCAGCGGCGCAAAGGCCAGCTCGAACAGCCGCCGCGGGCCGCTTTCGGCGCCGATGTGATTGACCAAAATCAACTCGCCGCCCGGCTTCAGCACGCGGACGAAATCGTCCAGCGTGGCTTCCGGATCCGGCACGGCCGTAATGACGTATTGCGCGACCACCGCATCGAAATAATCATCGGCAAAAGCGAGGTTCTTGGCGTCCATTACCGCCAATGCCTCGACATTGGTCAGGTTGAGCGATCGGACCCGCTGATACGCCTTGCGCAGCATCGGCTCGGAGATGTCGACACCACAGATCCGGGTGGTGCGGGAATAATCGATCAGCGACAGTCCGGTGCCGACGCCGACATCGAGAATACGGCCGCCGATCCGGTCGGCTTCGATGATCGTGGCCTGCCGGCCGGAATCGAACACCTTGCCGAACACGATGTCGTAGATTGGTGCCCACAGCCCGTAAGCCTTCGCGACCCCCGCGCGGTCGATATCGCCAGCCATTTCCTGCCCTGAACTTTATAGACGCGCCGCTGCGACCAGCGGCTGCTCGACGTTAGCATCCCGCACTGGAATACCAACAGGGCTTCTCGCGGCGGCGCTCTTGATGAAACCACCGCCCAGCACGCGGGCCTGGCCATCGGCCGCGTCGTAAAACACGCAGGCCTGGCCGGGCGACACGCCCTCTTCGCCCCCGACCAGTTCAACTTCGTAGCCGCCATTGACGGCGCGCAGCCAGGCCGGCTGCGGGCCGCGGGTCGAGCGCACCTTGACGAACAGTTCGAGCCCTTCGCCGACCGCGCGATCCAGCGGACCGTTGCCAATCCAGTTGAGATCGCGCAACGCAATGCGGTGCATCCGCAACGCTTCGCGCGGGCCGACGATGACGCGGCGGGCGGCGGCGTCGAGCTTGATGACATAAAGAGGCGCGCTGGCGGCGATGCCGAGACCGCGGCGCTGCCCGATGGTGAAATGCACGATGCCTTCATGGCGGCCGATGACGCGGCCATCCAGATCGACGATATCGCCGGGCTCCAGCGCGTTCGGCTTCATCCGCTCGATCACGTCGGTGTAGCGGCCGGACGGCACGAAGCAGATGTCCTGACTGTCCTGCTTGTCGGCCACCGACAGGCCGAACTGCCGCGCCAACTCGCGGGTCTGCGGCTTGGTCATGTCACCGAGCGGGAAGCGCAGATAGTCGAGCTGCTCCTGGGTGGTGGCGAACAGGAAGTAACTCTGGTCGCGGTCGGCGTCCGCGGCGCAGACCATCGCGCGCGAGCCGTCATCGAGACGGCGCGAGGCAACGTAATGGCCGGTCGCCAGCGCCGCGGCGCCAAGTTCGCGCGCGGTCGCCAGCAGGTCGCGAAACTTGACCGAGCGGTTGCACTCGATGCACGGCACCGGCGTCTCGCCGATGGCGTAGCTGGCAGCGAAATTGTCGATCACCGACTCGCGGAACCGGCTCTCGTAATCCAGCACGTAATGCGGGATGCCGAGACGCTCGGCAACGTCACGTGCGTCGTGGATATCGCGGCCGGCGCAACAGGCGCCCTTGCGGTGCGTCGCGGCGCCATGATCGTAAAGCTGCAGCGTGATGCCGACGACGTCGTAGCCTTGCGACTTCAGCAGCGCGGCCGTGACGGACGAATCGACGCCGCCGGACATCGCGACAACGACACGAGTATCCTGCGGGCGGCCTTCGAGATCCAGACTGTTGAGCATGGGTTCGGTCATCAATGCGACCGGGCTGGCTGCAAACCGCCGCGATCAGGAAAACTGGAGCAGATCGGGGAACGAGAGCGTGTTCCGGCGATGGCTGGAATGATGCACTTTAATATAGGCCGGCACCCGCGCAGGCAATCGCGCCGCGCCGAATTGCCGCCGACAAACGGCAATTCTTGCCGGGAGGCAGGAACAATGCGGCCCCGCCACCCCCGCCACAGCCCCACCAATTCTTATAACCACTTGTAATATATATACATTTCTTCTTCGAAAATGCTGGCCCGGTCCTTGCTCAATCAGTTGGGAACTCTTCTTGAAAGGCCGCCCGTGTTCAGCGTGACATCAGATACCGCCAGCACCTTGTCGCTCCAGAATGCGCGCGCGAAGTCAGCGCAGGACAATACGTCGGCTTCCGACAGCTTCGGCTCGCTGGTCGACAGCAATACCCCACCCCCCGCGACAGTCGACACCAACCTGAACCGCCAGCCGGCCGACACGGCCCGCCGTGACGACCGCACCGCCCAAAGCAGTGATCGCGCGGATGCCGCCGCGGCGCGGGATGCCCGCAATGACGACGCCAGGACTGCTTCCGCCAATCGCGCCGATGCTGCAAAGGACGCAAGGAGCGAGACAGCCGACAGGACCCTAACCAGGTCCGACGCCAGACCTGACGCAAAATCCAAGTCCGACACGAAGTCCGACGCCAAGTCAGACGACAAATCCGATGCGACAGCCGGCAACAAGACCGACAAGGATTCATCGATCAAGGAGACAAAGACCGAGGGGGCCACCGCCACCGACGCCACCACGCCTGAACAGGCCGTGCCGGTGACCGCGGTCGCTGTGGTGATCCCCGCGGTGGTCGCCCCGACGGATGCCACGGCAACGCCGAATACGACGGCCGATGCCGGCGCGGCGCAACCGGGGGCAATTGCCGCGGCGGTTCTGAAAGCCCAGGCCGCCGCCGCCAAGACCGCAACTACGACCGGCACTGGCACCGGCACCGAAGCAACCCCGGAAGCCGCCACGCCCGGCTCAACCGATCCGGATTTCGCCGCGCTGATCGCCACCGCGACGCCGGCTGGCCCCAAGACCGCTGCCAAGACGGGGGGGAAGACGGCCGAAACCGCGACCGCGGCACCGACCGGCGCCGCGGCGGCCACGCCGACCACGCTCGCCGGGCAAACGCCCGTCGATTCCAAGGCCGCCGCTGAAACCAAGCCGGGCGAAGTGACGGCCGAGGGTGCCAAGCCCGACGCCACCGCGACCGACGCGACCGCCAAACCGACGCCACACGCCGCGCATGAGCATCAGGCCCCGGACGCCGCGCCCGCGCCGCTCGCCGCGGCCGACATCACCCCGACCAACACGACGCAGCAGCAGCCGCTGTTGCAGACGACCGCTTCTGCGGCCGTCACCGCACAGCAACTTACGGCGAACGTCGCAACCGATGCCGCGGTGCCGCTGAACGGCCTCGCTGTCGAAATCGCGCAATCGGCGCAATCCGGCAAGAGCCGCTTCGACATCCGGCTCGATCCCGCCGAACTCGGCCGCATCGACGTCCGGCTCGACGTCGATCGCCACGGCAACGTCACGTCGCATCTGACGGTGGAGAAGCCGGAGACGCTGGCAATGCTGCGCCAGGACGCGCCGCAACTGCAGCGCGCGCTGGAACAGGCCGGCCTCAAGAGCGACGGCAACGGGTTGCAGTTCAGCCTGCGCGACCAGTCGTCATCGGGTCAGCAGAACAATGGCGACAACTCCGGGCGCCAGTCCCAGCGCCTGATCATCCGGGAAGACGACGCACTGCCTGCGGTGACCGCGGGCCGGAACTATGGCCGCATGTTGGGATCCAGCCGCGGCATCGACATCAGTATCTGAGGAGAGAGCCATGGCAGTTGATTCCATCACCACGCCGGCAGCGGTCGTATCCGGCACGGTAGCCGGCACGTCAACGTCCACCGACACCAGCACGACGGCGTCGCCGGGAATTGCAGATAATTTCCAGACCTTCCTGACACTGCTGACGACGCAGTTGCAGAACCAGAACCCGCTCGACCCGTTGGACACCAACCAGTTCACCCAGCAGCTGGTGCAATTCGCAGGCGTCGAGCAGCAGTTGAAATCGAACGACCAGTTAAAATCACTGGTGGCGATGCAGAAGACCGCGCAGGCCACCCAGGCGCTGGTCTATGTCGGCAATACTGTCGCCGTCGATGGCGCAACTGCGACGTTCAACGGATCGGCGACATGGAATCTGACCGCCGCCAAGGACACCGAGACATCCACGGTGAGCATCACCAATTCGGCCGGCTCCACCGTCTACAGCGGCAGTTTCGCCTTGAAATCCGGCGGCTCGAGCTTTGTCTGGGACGGCAAGGGAAATGACGGCACGCAGTATCCGGCGGGATCCTACACGCTGACCGCGACCGGCAAGGACCAGAACGGCCAGACCGTGGCGATCTCCACCGAGGTCCAGGGCATGGTGGATTCCGTCGATCTGTCGGCGAGCCCCGCTTTGCTGTCGATCGGCGGCACCAATTACACCGTCGATCAGGTCAAGCGCGTCGTCCGCACGGTTGCCGCCACGACACCGGCAACCTGACCGCGCAGCAACGGACCACGAGATCGCCCGGACCATCGGTCCGGGCGATGCCTTTTTCGGCTCATGGCGGCGCTTTCATGTCCGATCCGGATCAATTCACATTGGAGTTACAGGCTTAGGCAAATTTTAAGTCGCAGGGCGTAGCTTCTCATAGTGAGTTCAGTGGTTGAGAGTTTGTGAGTACGCCATGACAGAACCCCATCGCCCGAGGGTAAAATACGTCATCGGGCCTGACGGCAGTCCGTTAACAATTGCGGACCTGCCAGCACCCGGGACAAAACGGTGGGTCATCCGCCGCAAGGCTGAAGTCGTTGCGGCGGTTCGCGGGGGCCTGTTGTCCCTCGAGGAAGCCTGCAGCCGCTACACGCTGACGGTCGACGAATTCCTTTCCTGGCAATTCTCGATCGACCAGCACGGTCTCGCGGGCCTGCGGACGACCCGCATCCAGCAGTATCGCCAATAAGCGATTCGTCCCCATTACTTTGCATTTAACGAAAACCGGCTCCCTCACGGGAAGCCGGTTTTTGTCATTTGGCCCAATGTTTTCGATATATTAATCCTCGTTAACCATATCGAAACCATACCATAGGCAAAATCTGCCCAGTCGGTCCCTCGGGCCGAGTTTCAGGGGCTGGTTCGTGCAGAGTCTGCTAGGTTTCCTCAAGGGATTGGGCGCGGCGCGCCTGATGGCGATGGTTGCGGTCACAGCCGCGCTGATCGGATTCTTTGCGTTCGTCATCATGCGCGTGACCACGCCGCAGATGACCACCCTGTTCACCGACCTCAGTGTCGAGGACTCCTCGGCGATCATGAAGGACCTGGAACGCCAGGCGATCCCGTATGAGTTGAAGAACGACGGCGCCGCCATCATGGTGCCGAAGGACAAGGTCACCAAGCTGCGCATGAAGCTGGCCGAAGGCGGCCTGCCCAAGGGCGGTGGCGTCGGCTACGAGATCTTCGACAAGTCGGACGCGCTCGGCACCACCAGCTTCGTCCAGAACATCAACCATCTCCGCGCCCTGGAAGGCGAACTGTCCCGCACCATCCGGGCGATCGACCGCGTCCAGGCCGCCCGCGTCCATTTGGTGCTGCCGGAACGTCCGCTGTTCTCGCGCGAGACCCCCGAGCCGTCGGCCTCGATCGTGGTCCGCGTTCGCGGCGCGCTCGATCCGCAGCAGGTCCGCGCCATCCGCCACGTGGTGGCATCGGCCGTCAACGGCTTGAAGCCGAACCGGGTCTCGATCGTCGATGAAGCCGGGCAATTGCTGGCCGACGGCGCCGCCGATCCGACCACCGACGGCGCCACCGGCGACGACCGTCGCGCCAGCTTCGAGAAGCGGATGCGCAACCAGATCGAGGCGATCGTGTCCTCGGTGGTCGGTTCGGGCCGCGCCCGCGTCCAGCTCACCGCCGATTTCGATTACAACAAGGTGACGCAGACCTCGGACAAGTTCGACCCCGAAGGACGCGTGCTGCGCTCCAGCCAGACCCGCGAAGAATCGGCAGCCACCGGCAATGCCGAGGGCCAGGTCACCGTCAATAACGAGCTGCCTGGCAACCAGAACAACGCCGCCCCGCAGACCGCGCGCGACCAGAGCAAGAAGTCGGAAGAGACCAACAATTACGAAATCTCCCGCACCACCAAGACCGAAGTCACCGAAGCCGGCCGGGTCAACCGGATCTCGGTCGCCGTGCTGGTCGATGGCGCCTACGCCAAGGGCGAAAAGGGCGAGATGGTCTATCAGGAGCGCAGCAAGGAAGAACTCGACCGCATCGGCCAGCTGGTCCGCTCGGCGATCGGCTTCGACCAGAAGCGCGGCGACCAGGTCGAGATCGTCAACCTGAAATTCGCCGAAGGCCCCGCGATCGTACCGAACACGGAGCCCACCGGCTTCCTCGGCGCGCTGCAATTCACCAAGGACGACGTGATGTACGTCATCGAGCTGGCGGTCATGATGCTGCTCGGCCTGGTCGTGATGTTCATGGTCATCCGCCCGTTGGTGCGCCGCATCCTCGCCAGCGAGCCGGTCGCCGCCCTCTCCGGCCCGGGCGGCGCACATGCCGCGCTGACCGACGGCACCGCCGCCGTCGGTCCCGACGGCCTTGCACTCGCCCACCCCGGTGGCCCCAGCGCCATCGATATCGCCACCGTGCAGGGCCAGGTCCACGCCCAGTCGGTTCACCGCGTCGGCGAGTTGGCCGACCGCAATCCCAACGAAACCGCAGCCATTGTTCGTCAATGGCTCACCGAACCGGCGTGATCTGAATGGCCGTTCCCGCAACCACCAGCGACAATTCCAGCGACATTTCCAGCGTGATCGCTTCGCTGGCCCAGCGTCAGGGCGGCCGCCCGGTGCCGAAGCCGCTGAGCGGCCCGAAGCGCGCGGCGATCCTGATGCTGGCGCTCGGCGAACAATATGGCGGCAAGGTCTGGTCGCTGCTCGACGACGAAGAGGTGCGCCAGCTTTCCGGCGTCATGTCGACGCTCGGTACCGTCGAGCCGGAGACGGTCGAAGACCTGATGCTCGAATTCGTATCGCGGATGTCCGCGTCGGGCGCGCTGATGGGCACCTTCGACGCCACCGAACGGCTGCTGACGCAATACCTGCCGTCCGATCGCGTCAACGGCATCATGGAAGAAATCCGCGGCCCCGCCGGCCGCAACATGTGGGAGAAGCTCTCCAACGTGCAGGAAGAGGTGCTCGCCAACTACCTCAAGAACGAATACCCGCAGACCATCGCCGTGGTGCTGTCGAAGCTGAAGCCTGAGCATGCCGCGCGCGTGCTGGCGATCCTGCCGGAAGATCTAGCCCTCGACGTCATCGGTCGCATGCTGAAGATGGAGACGGTACAGAAGGAAATCATCGAGCGCGTCGAGCAGACGCTGCGCACCGAGTTCATGTCGAACCTGTCGCAGACCCGTCGCCGCGACGCGCATGAGGTCATGGCGGAAATCTTCAACAATTTCGATCGCCAGACCGAAACCCGTTTCATCACCTCGCTGGAAGAAGACAACCGCGAAGCCGCCGAACGCATCAAGGCGCTGATGTTCACCTTCGACGATCTCGTCAAGCTCGACGCCGGTTCGGCGCAGACCCTGATGCGCAACATCGACAAGGACAAGCTGGGCATCGCGCTGAAGAGCGCCAACGAGGATGTCCGCGCCTTCTTCATGGGGAATATGTCGTCACGCGCCGCCAAGATGCTGCTCGACGACATGGCCGCGCTCGGGCCGGTGCGCTTGCGCGACGTCGACGAGGCGCAGGCGCTGCTTGTCAATCTCGCGAAGGACCTCGCCGCCAAGGGCGAGATCGTGCTGACCAAGAACCGCGCCGACGACGAACTGGTGTACTGATGGCAGCTCCGGCAAAATTCCTGTTCGACGTCGATTTCGCCGCGCCCGACAAGGCACGCGTACCTGTGATCACGCCCGCCGAGATCGCGGAGAAGATCGCCAACGCCGAGGCCCACGCCTACCGCGCCGGCTTCGATGCCGCGCAGCGCGAGGCCAAGGCCGAAAGCGATCGCCGCGCCGCACTGGCGCTGGAGGAAATCGGCGTCGCTATCTCTTCGATCTCGACGCGGTTCTCAGGGATCGAGACCCGGATGGAAACCGAAGCCGTCGATGTCGCCGTCTCCGTCGCGCGCAAGCTGTGTAACGAGCTGGTCGCCGCCGAGCCGCTCACCGAGGTGATGGCGCTGGTGCATGACTGCTTCAAGCATCTGGTGGCGACGCCGCATATCGTCGTGCGCATCAACGACCAGCTGTATGACGACGCCCGCGAGCGGATCGAGAAGCTGGCCAAGCAGAGCGGTTTCCCCGGCAAGCTGGTGATCCTCGCCGAGCCGGAAATTGCGGGCGGCGATTGCAAGATCGAATGGGCGGACGGCGGCGTGCTGCTGGAGCGCTCGGCCATCGAGGCCAAGATCAACGAACTCGTGGGTCGCTACATGGCGGCTCGCAACCTGGCACGGCCATGAGGACTGAACGATGAGCAATCAAGACTCCCACGTGCCGCTGCCCGACCTCAATTCGGCTGAGCCGATGGCGATGGGCGACATCGGCTACAACGACGACGAACAGGTCACCCGGATCGCCGCCGACCTCGAAGCGGTGTTCGACGTGCCGGTGCAGGTTTCGGCCGTGCTCGGCCGCTCCAAGATGGATGTCGGCGAGCTCTTGAGGCTCGGACCGGGCACGGTGCTCGAGCTCGATCGCCGCGTCGGCGAGGCGATCGACATCTACGTCAACAACCGGCTCGTCGCGCGCGGCGAAGTGGTGCTGGTCGAAGACAAGCTCGGTGTCACCATGACGGAAATTATCAAGGCAGAGCGCGCCTGACGCGCCCGATCCGGCGCCTGAACGGCGCCACCAAGAGATAACAGGAGACCACCATGCGGCTTCTTATCGTCGGCACCCTCAAGGGTCAGCTCACCACCGCCACCAAGATCGCGATGGATAACGGCGCTTCGGTCGTCCACGCCGAGGATCTCGATCAGGCGATGCGGGTCCTGCGCGGCGGCAAGGGCGCCGACCTGCTGCTGGTCGATGTCGCGCTCGACATCCGCGACCTCGTGATCCGGCTCGAAGCCGAGCACATCCACGTGCCGATCGTCGCCTGCGGCATCACCAACGATGCCCGCGCCGCGGTCGCCGCGATCCATGCCGGCGCGAAAGAATACATCCCGCTGCCTCCGGATCCGGAACTGATCGCCGCGGTGCTGGCCGCCGTCGCCAACGATTCCCGCGACCTGATCTACCGCGACGAGGCGATGGCCAAGGTGGTGCGGCTGGCGCAGCAGATCGCCGGCTCCGACGCCTCGGTGATGATCACCGGCGAATCCGGCACCGGCAAGGAAGTACTGGCGCGCCATGTTCACGCGCGCTCGCATCGCGCCAAGAAGCCGTTCATCAGCATCAACTGCGCCGCGATCCCCGAGCACCTCCTGGAATCCGAACTGTTCGGCCACGAGAAGGGCGCGTTCACCGGCGCGATCGCCCGCCGCATCGGCAAGTTCGAGGAAGCCACCGGCGGTACGCTGCTGCTCGACGAAATCAGCGAGATGGACGTGCGGCTGCAGTCGAAGCTGCTGCGCGCGATCCAGGAGCGGGTGATCGACCGCGTCGGCGGCACCCGCCCGGTGCCGATCGACATCCGCATCATCGCGACCTCGAACCGCAACCTCGCCGACGCCGTGCGCGAAGGGACGTTCCGCGAGGATCTGCTGTTCCGGCTCAATGTCGTCAACCTCAAGATCCCGCCGCTGCGCGATCGCCCGGCCGACATCCTCGAACTGGCGCAGCATTTCGCCAAGAAATACGCCGACGCCAACGGCGTGCCGATGCGGCCGATCTCCGCCGAGGCACGGCGGGTTCTGACCATCAATCGCTGGCAAGGCAACGTCCGCGAGCTGGAAAACACCATGCACCGTTCGGTGCTGATGGCGTCAGGCGACGAGATCGGCGCCGATGCGATCCTGACCCCGGACGGCGACCGCCTCGACCTGGCCAAGACCGTGCCCGCCGTGGCGCACGCGACCTTCGCCGCCGAGCAGGTGACGCGGGCCTTGGTCGGCCGCACCGTGGCCGATGTGGAGCGCGACCTGATCCTGGAGACGCTGAAGCATTGCCTCGGCAACCGGACGCACGCCGCGAATATTCTGGGCATCTCGATCCGCACGCTGCGCAACAAGCTGAACGAATATGCCGACGGCGGCCTGCCGATCACGCCGGCGGGCTCGGGCGACTACCGCGCCATGGTGGCGATGGGCTAGGAACGACGCAGACCGGGCGCCTGCGAATATTTCGGCGCGTCCGGTTTGCGGAAAATCTTGATCGGCTCGCCCGGCACCAGTTGAGGCCGGGTGAACATCACATAGGCGTACAGCGCCAGATAGCCGATCGCGAGCGCGCCGATCAGATAGACGATTCCGCTTCCGACGCGCTTCAATTTGCTTCCCACCCGGGATCTCCTGTCCGCCAGCCGCAAATCCGGCGGCATCCGGCCCATACCTGCGCCATGCGGCGATATTGGGCAACCGCCGGGCGGCGCGCTTGCACCAGACGCCCGAATGGTTAGCTTGCCCCTGTGAGTCGCGGCCGCATCCTGCTGGCCGGGCTTTTCCCGAGACGCCATGCCGACCTTTACCCCGCATCAGGATGCCGCGCTGAAAGCCGTCGACGACTGGCTGAAGGCCAAACCCGGCAGGAACGGCACGCCGCCGGTATTCCGGCTGTTCGGTTTTGCCGGCACCGGCAAGACGACGCTGGCGCGGCACATCGCCGACAATGTCGATGGCGAAGTGAAATACGCCGCCTTCACCGGCAAGGCGGCTCTGGTGATGCGCAACAAGGGCTGCGACGGCGCCTCGACGATCCATTCGCTGATCTACCGCGCCCGGGAATCCGGCGAGGAGCAGCCGAATTTTGAATTGTGGGACGACGCGCCGGCTTCCAAGGCCAAGCTGATCGTGATCGACGAATGCTCGATGGTCGATGCCGATCTCGGTCGCGATCTGATGTCGTTCGACTGCCCGCTGCTGGTGCTCGGCGATCCCGCGCAGTTGCCGCCAATCCAGGGCGGCGGCTTCTTCACCGACTGCGAACCCGACATCATGCTGACCGAGGTGCATCGCCAGGCCGAGCACGATCCGATCGTGCGCATGTCGATGGATGTGCGCGAAGGCCGCGAACTCGAGATCGGCCGTTATGGCGAAAGCGAAGTGGTGTCGCGCAGGGAGCTCGATCCGGAGCGCGTGATGGCCGCCGACCAGGTGCTGGTCGGCCGCAACAACACGCGGCGGTCCTACAACATGCGGGTGCGCCAGAAGCTCGGTATCGAGGATCTCCTCCCCGTCGCCAACGACAAGCTGGTCTGCCTGCGCAACAACCGCAAGAAGGTGCTGTTCAACGGCGGGCTGTGGCGCGTGAAAGCGCGCGCGACGTCGAAATCCCAGATCATCACCATGCGGCTGGCGCCGGACGAAGACTTCGGCGGCAAGGTCACCAAGGTTTCGGTGCGCGCAGATTGTTTCAGCGGCGGCGTCGAGACGCTGAGCTGGGAGCAGCGCAAGCCCTATGACGAGTTCGACTATGGCTACGTGCTGACCGTGCACAAGAGCCAGGGTTCGCAATGGGACGACGTGGTGCTGTTCGACGAGAGCTTCGCCTTTCAGGAAAGCCGCGCGCGCTGGCTGTACACCGGCATCACACGCGCCGCGAAGCGGCTCAGCATCGTGATCTGACGCGCGGTGTTATGACGCAGCCTTGGTGCGGAGGCATTTGGAACGTTGGTGCGTTACACCCGTTAGCCTTCACGCAACACGCAGGAGTTTTCATGTCCACATTCAAGACTTTGACGTCGGCGGTACTGATCGGCGCGACCGCGCTGACCTTCTCGGTTCCGGCGATCTCGGCGCCGATGATCAATCAGGCGCCGCTCGCTGCTTCCGTCCCGACGGCGACAGAGAACGTGCAGTATTATGGCGGCGGTGGACCCCGCCGTGGCTATGGTTATGGCGGCGGTTACCGCGGACGCGGCTACGGCCGTGGCGGCGGCGGCAACGGCGCGCTGATCGGCGGCCTTGCGGCCGGCGCGATCATCGGCGGCGTTATTGCGGCCGGTGCGGCCAACCAGGCGAATGCAGCGGCACAACAGAATTACGATTACTGCTCACAGCGCTACCGATCGTATGACCCGCGTTCGGGCACCTATCTGAACAATGACGGCAATCGTTACCCCTGCCCGTAAATAAAGCCCCAATTGCTTCAGCCGCGAAACGCAAGTTTCGCGGCTTTTTCATGCGTGGTTGCTCTCACGAACTCGTGTCCGGGAAGTTGTAACGACGGCGGCGCTGCTGCGTATCTTGAGGTATCGGACAGCCCTGCGGATTGCGAAGCGCGCGGCACGGTCTAGAATGCCGATGCTCCCGGCTCGTACCCAAGAGGATATGCCATGCGCTCTACCCTCAGCCGTCTCACACTCTGCGCCGCCGCGATCGGCGCGCTGGCGATCTCAACCGTTTTCATCGCGCCAGGCTTCGCTGCCGAAGACGCCGTAATCATCCCCGCACCTGCCGTTGATGCCAAGGCATCCGACGGCATGCAGACCGCGGTGATTGCCGGCGGCTGTTTCTGGGGCGTGCAGGGCGTGTTCCAGCACACCGCCGGCGTCGTCAATGCCGTGTCGGGTTATGCCGGCGGACCCAAGAGTGCAGCGAATTACAGCGCGGTCTCCACCGGATCGACAGGCCACGCTGAAGCCGTCGAGATCAAATACGATCCGCGGAAGATCAGCTACGGCAAGATCCTGAAGATCTACTTCTCGGTGGCGCACGACCCGACCCAGCTCAATCGCCAGGGACCCGACTCCGGCACGCAGTATCGGTCGGAAATCTTCGCCACCACCGCCGAGCAAAAGCAGGTTGCGGACGCCTATATCGCGCAGCTCAATGCCGCCAAGGTGTGGAAGAAGCCCATCGTCACCAAGGTCGGAACGCTGGACGGCTTCTTTCCGGCCGAGGCCTATCACCAGGACTACCTGACGCTGCACCCCAACCAGCCCTATATAGCGATCAATGATATTCCGAAGGTTGAGAACCTGAAGAAGATCTTCGCCCCAAACTATATCGAGAAGCCAACGCTGGTGAGCAGCGCCAAAGCCACCAACTGACGGCTTCGGAAGGAGACATGATGAGCGACACCAGAAGCATCGCCGGCAAGGTTGAAAAGTCGGAGGCCGAATGGCGCCGCGAGTTGACGCCTATGCAATATGCCGTGCTGCGCGAAAAGGCGACCGAGCGGCCGGGCACCGGCGAATACGAGCATGACCACACGCCCGGCACCTTCGTCTGCGCCGGCTGCGGCCAGACATTGTTCGAGTCGGATGCCAAGTTTGATTCCGGCTGCGGCTGGCCGAGCTTTACGCAACCGGCGCTGGAGAGTCATGTCGATGAAGAACGCGACGTGACGCACGGCATGGTGCGCACCGAAGTGCTGTGCTCGAAGTGCAACGGCCATCTCGGACATGTATTTCCCGATGGCCCGGGACCGACGGGGCTGCGCTATTGTATCAACTCCGCAGCCTTGAAACTACAAACGAAGTAATTATCTCGGTTCTATCGAACTTGTTAACCGCCCCGTGTGACCAAGGCTTGTGATCGAGCCCTATCGCGCGGGGCGTTTCTGTCTCGGGATCAGTGCCTGCCTCTTAATATGACATGCCTCATCCGCATGCACCCTACGAAAATCAGTAAGAAAGCTACCGTTATGTCGACCCGTTCAAACCGCTGGCTGCTTGGCCTCGGCCTCGCCGGCCTGTTGCTCGAGACCATCGTCTCGCATCCCGCGCTGGCCACCGACAAGGTCTCGCTGTTCAAGGTGATATCCGCGCGCGACGAGATCGTGATCGGGATGACCGACGATCAGATGTCGAAGCTGGAAGCCCCCAATGCCGGTGGCCTGGCCCGGCAACTGGTGTCCAAGGGCACAATGACGGTCTGGCAATATGCCGTGCGCAAGGCCGAGGCCGGCGCGCTGGAACAGGCGCCGCTGCGCCAGATCGGCCTGATGTCGCACGACGCGCTGCGCATCGAGCCCTATACGACGCCGCTGAAGGTCGTGCGTATCCCGGATCTGACCGAACAATAGCGATAAATCCACGGGCCGCCGCTGCGCTGCGCACGCGAATTGTCCCCTAAGCCGTTTCAAACACAGCCATAATAGCGAAATACCACCGCGAAACAGCGATTCATCATGCTGTATCCGTGCTGTCGCATTTTGTCGAAACGTGCTTATATTGGGGTCTGTCCAGAAATGATGTTCTGCGGGTGGCCAATCGGCTGCTGTCGCGAAGAAAGCGTCGTTTCGTTGCGTACATTCATTTGAGGTCCCGGACCATGGCAGCCTTCAGCTATAACACCGCCGCAGAATTGTTTCCCGCAGCCATCCGCAAGAAGAAGCGCGCCGGCTTTGCCTATCGCCGCTTCGACACTGCAGCCGCCGCGGTGCAGTTTGCGATCGAGCAGCTGCCGGCGGATTCGTTGAACGGCGCCTATCTGCAGGTCGAAGAGGCCCGCTTCGACCAGAGCGGCATTCGCACGCTGTATGAGAGCGAAGACTTTCCGCTTGAGCGCCGTGCGATCGAGCCGGCCGCCGAGCCCGCCACCGACGACGCGGACGCTGCTTAAGGCATTTTCCAGAGGCGTCATCTGATCGGAAAACCACTCCCCACCTTTCCGGATCGCGCCTAGATCCGCGGCTGCTTGTCGAGCCACTTCCGCAACATCCTCATGTTGCGGACGTTGGCTCGGAACATGACGTCGAAGGCATCGCCGACGAACGGCATGATGCCGACAACGCCGTCCAGCGCCACATTGCCGAGCATGCGTGATGTCACGTGCCAGGGCGCGCCGAGCGCACGGGCCTCGCGCACCAGCCACAGCGAAATCGCCGTGGTGATGATATCGCCGATCACCGGAACCAGTCCGATCAGCCCGTCGATGCCGTAGCGGATATTGGTGCCCGGCACGACAAAGGCGACATCCAGCAGTTTCGCCAGCGCCTCCAGCCGCGCCACGCGCTCCTCGCGCGTGAGCGCCGCGAACGGGTTGGCCTGCGACGTCCCGAATTCAAAATGAAAGCCGGACGCATCCGGGCGCAGGCCCTCGGGCCGGATCTCGCGGCCGTCCTGATCGATGATCGGGCCGCTCGCCATACCCGGGTGGGCGGCAGTGGCGGTGCGGGAAAATGGGCGCTGGTTCGGCATTCCCGTCACATGGGGAGCACGTCTGCTTTCCGCAAGCGGCACGGCGTCACGCCCGGCTGCGCTCGTGTCTTGCCGGCATCGCGTCACCGGCCTCAGGCGCCAGCGGCGGCGCGTGCAGCGGGCTGACGGCACAGGCGTTCTTGCCGTTGTGCTTGGCGGCGTAGAGCGCGCGATCAGCGCCAGCGACCAGGAGCTCGGGATCGGCGGCGATATACGCCTCCCATTGCGCGACGCCGATCGAGGCGGACAGCGGCTGTTCTGCGGGGCCGCAATCCGCGGCATCCAGCCGGCACGCCTGAAGGATACGCTCGGCGATCGAGGCCGCATCAAGCAGAGCGGTGGCCGGCAGCACGACGCAGAATTCATCGCCGCCGGTGCGGGCCAGCATATCGCCGGGCCGCAGCATGCTCTGCGCCATCAGCGTGAAGTGGCGCAGGCTGGCGTCGCCGGCGGCGTGGCCGTGGCTGTCGTTGATCGCCTTGAAGCCGTCGAGATCGATCGCCAGCAGTGCGAACGGCACCTCGGAGCGCACCGCACGGGCGCACTCCTCATCGAGCCGCTGCAGGAAATGGCGGCGGTTGGCGACGCCGGTGAGATCGTCCACCAAAGCGAGATCGGCGAGTTCGCCGCGCAGCGCATCGATCGCCATCAGCAGCAATCCGAAATTCCACGCCATCGATAGAAACACCAGCAGCAGCACCATCGTTGCCTGCACGGCGTTGAAATCAATCAGCGTGACCTCGCCGCCGAGCGCGACCATCGCCGCGCCCGAGCGCAGTAGATAGACGACGATCAGCAGCGCCCCGGCTATACCGGCCAGCCGCGCCACCTGCGTGGACCGGCGCCCGCGCCCCGCCAGCAGCATATGCGTCGCGGCCGCCAGAGGCGCGGAATGGACCACCGAATAGATCGTGATACGCATCGCCATGTTGTCGTGCCACAGCGTGAACAGCGCCAGGCCCGCCATGCCGAGCGCGGTGCCGGCGATGGCATAGCGCCAGGACACCGGGCGGCCATAGAACTTGAACACGCCGAACGCGCTGAGGAAGCTGATGAAGATCAGGATGCCGCCGCTGGCCAGGATCGGGATCGCCGGATCCATCGCGCCGCGCAGCAGCGAGATGCCGGCGCCCACCGAGGTGCCGAAGCTCGAGACGGCCCAATAGCGCGCCGGGATAAATTTCGGATAGGCGTAGGCGACATAGGCCCAGACCAGGCCCAGCGCGAAGAAATTGACCAGAAACACGGCCCACAACGTCGGCATGCTCAGCATGGCAGCCAACGCCGCTGGCCGCGGGCGCTGTGCGCCTCGCATATTTCCATCGTTTTCATCTGCTTCGCACGTCCCGTATTTCGTGGGTAACGTGCAACCGGGCGGGTTAAGGGAGTCTCACCGCGCGTGCGAAATCCACAGCCTGGTTATGAAACCGTGAAGGTCGCGCGCGGACGCGAGGAAGCCGCTAGCCGCCACGCAGCCGGTCGGCGAAATAGCCGATGGTCTTGCGGTAGATCGTGGCCCGGTTCCACTCGCGCATCGCCTCGAAGTTCGCGGTGCCCTCGCCGTAAGGCTGGCCGCCCTTGAAGCCCGCGGTGCGCAAGAGGTTGGCGGTCGAGGCCAGCACGTCGGGCACCGAGTGCCTGAGATCGACATGGCCGTTGCCGTCGAAATCGACGCCGTATTTGATGTAGGACGACGGCAGGAACTGGGTCTGGCCGAGCTCGCCGGCATAGGCGCCGATCAGGTCGGACTTCGGCAGGTCGCCGCGCTGCAGGATCTTCAGCGCCGCCAGCAATTCACCCTGGAACAGCTCGGTGCGTCGGCAATCATGCGCCATCGTCGCCAGCGTGCGGATCACCGGCATCTTGCCAATGTCGCCGCGGCCGAAATCGCTCTCCAGCCCCCAGATCGCCACCACGATTTCCGGCGGCACGCCGAAGCGCGCCTCGATGCGCGACAGCAAAGCGGCGTGCTTGCTCAGCATCTGCCGCCCGATCGAGATGCGGCCGGCGCCGACCCGCGTCGAGACATATTGCTCGAAGGTCTTGTTGAAGGTGCCGCGCTGGCGGCGATCGAAATTCAGCACCGCGGGGTCCTGCGTGACGCCGGCAAACGCGCTCTGGATTACGCCCTGCGAGACGCCGGCGGCGGCGGCCTCCTGCTGCATCGTCGCCACGAAGGCGTTGAAATCGCCGCCGCAGCGCGCGGCGAAGGCCGGGGCTGCGAGCACGAACGGCGCCAGCATCAGCGCGCCTGCAGCGATCACCCAACGACGTCCCAGCATTTCGCGATTCCTTTTGATTGAGCGACGATCATGCCATGCGCGGCATCGACCCGTCAAAACCGTGGCCGGGCGCGGACGCGGGGCCGCGATCCCGCGGCGCGAAGCGCGCCCGGGGGGGGGGTCATTCCCCGCCCTCTCGGATGAGAGAGCGCGCGGAACGCCGGGTGCCCGATGCACCCTTGGGCCTGGACGCCAGCCGTATTCGGCAGGGAGTGATGCGCCAGGACTTTCGGACAACCGGATCAACCGGCGTTCCGCACGCGGTGGGTTTACGACTTGCTTCGCGACACCCCCTGGTGCCCGACCAGCCTTAGCGCACCATCCATGATCCAGGACGAGGATCGGGGCCATCGCAACTTGGGCCGTTCGCGGAAGATGCGTCCGTCCGTCGTGCGGCACGCGGGATTGGTCGTGGTCCGGATGGCGACGGCGCCACCGCGCCAGTGGAGTTCTGGCACCGCGACTGTGTCCCGACCCGGCGTCGGACCTCCCCCTTGCACCGCGCGACGCCGCATCTCCGGCGTCCACCGCATCCCGCCCCGCAGACCGTGACGATCGCGAGCCGCCTCTCTCAGTGAGACGAGACGGAGGGGATTATAATGAGGATTATTATCCACGTCAACACGATAAGGAAAATAATCTCCAACCCTATTGCGAAGCCCCTAGATATATTCGAATCGAGATTAAGCCGCTTCTTGAGGCTGGATTACTAACTCGTTGAAGCCCTTTATCTTACTACCAAGAGTGCGCCGAATGTGACTGCACATCCAATATCGCTGCATAACTACAGTGGTGAGCGCCTCACGAGAAATGGCTCGATCAAAGTCATCTAAATTCCAATGTTGCCTATTTCGCAGGGACAAAGCCCCAGCGACGCTTTCGATCAAAACCTGCTCAAATGCTTCCTTCACCACATCCTCAATTACGGGCAATAACTCCGGCGTATCGTGGTGATTTTTGGAAAAATAGGAAATCAAATCTGTTAGTCCTAAAAAATTTTTGTTTGCGACTATCTGATTATCAGACGGTAGATATTCCGCAGCTCGGTCCCTGAGCGATTCAGTTTCTTCCAACCAGCTCAATTTTGGAAACGGGTCGGGAGAAACTAGATCGGCGGGCACGCCGCTTTCATCGTCCACCAATTCGCTAAGCAAGGACGTCGCGAGCGCGCCAGATTGTACACCCGTCCCGCCGGCGCCATTGATAGAACCCTGGTTTCCCTCTGTTGAATGTGCAGTTCCAAGAGGCACTTCGAAATCTGGATTGGCCCGAAGCGCGCCTTTACTCGATCGACGATAGCGACTAATTCGGAAAAGTTCTTTCAACGACTTAAGTCGCTCGCGAATCGAATCTGCATGCGAGTCTTTCGAATTATCATTAATCAGCTTATCGAGAAATTGGCGCAGGACCGGCGGCATATTCTGGCGGAATTCATCCTGCCAAACGTCCCATTTTAGTGGAGATCCGTCAGGCCGAACCAAGCCCGTCCGCGAAGTGTTTTGCACTACATTCTCGGGTTCGACGTAGATAACGACACGATCACGACCAAAAATTACTCCAAAATAGGCAAGTCGATTTGATCGAGCGTCGCTAATATCAAATATTTCATCTTCGTTAAGCAGAGCGGAGTGCCCCTTGACTAACTCCCTGCCATGCCCATCCGCCGCTTCCGGCATGATCCACCAGTAGACCTTGGCGCCTGTAACCTGAACTTCACCAAAGTTTTCAGCCTTACCATCCAAGACGGATTTCTGGCCATATACTCGAAGAAGGTGATTGTGTTTTTTGTCCGAGATTTCTCGATAGTACCCAATTCGCGCAAAAAGATCGACACACTCAGGAACCTTAAAGAAGCGGGTATTAAGGTATCGAATGATCCACGACTCCCGAATCCCACCGACTCCTTCGGGAGGAAGCATCGTATCCTGATCAGGCAGCATACCCAGCAAAGTCACCCTTGTGCCATGCTTGGTAATGATCTTCGGCTTTTTATTTAGAGGAATTTTCGGGGCATATTCAGTCAGACCGCTAGACTGCACTACCCCTTGAAGCCCGTAGACTCCCTCATCCGAATTATAGCGAATAACCACTGCATGGCCGCCCCCGTCGCGCCAAGACTCGTAAAGAATGCCTTCGTGATTTCGGGTAAGCGCACTGATCTTCGCCCCTACGCCGTAGTTCCTATGATGATTCGTCGAACCGGTCGCTGACAAGTTGTTAAGCAGGCTCACCATCTGGCCCGCGGTCATCCCGTCACCGCTGTCGGTGAATGAAATTTTATAATGACTCGTTGAAGCGTGAAGCGAATCGTTGAAGTCTACTTCAACTCTACCAACACCGCCCGCTCTCTGTCGGGCCTCGAAGGCATTTTTAACAAACTCTCTCAAAAACTGAGTAGGAGTGCAGTCGCGGCCGAGATTTTGGATTAGTGCGGTCAACCCACTCGAATTTACACCTGTCGGCTGAAAGTTATTCGACATGGAAACCTCATTACATTGAAAGAATGAGGATCCCGGCCCGCAAAGGAGGCAAGCCAAGGCACTGAAGACCACCCTTGGAAATCACCGATACACAGCTTAGGGGACAAGATCCGCGGAAATTATCTCAGATGCTTTTGGCCGTACGAGGTAACCCTTTCGACCAGCCAACTGCACCGTCTAACTTCTTAAGCCTATTCACGAGTTAAAACTGAATGCAAGTACTTGTGATCAAACATCATAAATCGTAGTTCGGACGAGCGGATCTATATCCGGGATTTCAAGCGTAGCACCGGAGATGATACTGGGTGTCGCTTCGCTCATCCGGGCTACATGCGACTATCAGACTTGTCCGCGTACTTGCCTCTCCTCGCCCCCCCCCGATCAAATCGAGAGCAGCCCTCCCCCGCAAGGAGGGAGGGGGCATGACCGACAGCGCATGGGGTTGGGGGTAACGCCGGATGAACCTATGCGGCCGCGTTCCGGACCAGCGCGCCGGCGGCTTCGATCTCGCGGCGAAGCCACTCGGGCGCCATGTCGTAGCCGTTCGGCCAGGTCGGCGCAGCGTCTTCGAGAAAGACGCGGGCGAAGTAGGCGGGATCGCGCAACGGCTCGATCATCGGTCCGGTCTCGGTGAGTGCGTCGGAAAAGTGGTACTCGCCCATCGTCCCGTCGCTGAACGTGGCGTGCAGACGGTGGCCCTCAAGGCATCGGAGTTTGGAGACCTTAGCGGTTGCCCATCACCTGGGTCAGCCATTGCCACGGCATGAGCGTCTGCGCGACGCCGCCCGAGAGCGGCGACGTTCCGCCGGAGGCTGCGGGGACATCGAGATGATGGAGCGCGAGCGGCGCGAGCATCATGGCCATCGGCAGCCTCCTTGAGTGAGGTGAGAACCCGGATGGATCGTGATTTCAGGGGCAGTCTGATTTGCGACGTTCGCTTCCGCCGTCGCGCGTGGCATGTTCGCGGACACGTCGCCCTCCCCGGCTACTCGCCAACCCCCTGAACGGCTTCGCCCGTCGCCGCCCTCTGCCGGTTGGTCATCAGTTGCGCGGCGATGATGATCCACGGGATCACCAGCTCCGGCGCGAGATAAGTGAGCCACAAAGCGGCGGGTTCGGGCAGGCCAACCTTGCTGATCGACAGCACGCGGCCGAGGCCGCCGACGAAGGCCGTCAGCGCGAACAGGAAGATCAGCGTGTTGTGCTGGCGGATGGTGGAGGCCGCCCACAGGCCGGTGACGCCCGACATCAGATAGACGCCGCCCATGAAGCGATGCACGTTGTCTAGCCGCGGCGCGGTCTCCGGCTGGCCCAGATACATCTGCAACGCGCCGCCGAACACGGCGATGGCGCCGACCAGAAACAGGCAGACCTGGGCAACGCGCTGGCTGGGCAGCATCGGTTCGGCAGACATGGCAATTCCCCTGTGCAGGCCGGAAATGGCCCAGCCCGACGCTAGCGCGGGAATCAATGCAATCAAAGGGTGTGTTTTTGGGGTGCAGGATGGGCTTGCCCTCTCCCCGGCCCTCCCCCGCAACGGGGGAGAGAACAGAAGCCGCGGCGCGCGTCTCGTGCCCCGGATGCGATGCGATACGCAGTATCGCTTCGCTGATCCGGGGCCCATCCTTGCTGAGCGTGTGGCCTGTGGGTCCCGGACCTGCGCAGCAGCGCTTCGCGCTGCGGCGCGTCCGGGACACGAGAGTGTGGAAACAAAAATGCCCGGCGTGAGCCGGGCATTTTAGTATCAGTCAATATTGACTGACCGAAGCTTAGTTGTCCAGGAAGCTACGCAGCTTGCGCGACCTCGACGGGTGCTTCAGCTTGCGCAGCGCCTTGGCTTCGATCTGGCGGATGCGCTCGCGGGTCACCGAGAACTGCTGGCCGACTTCTTCCAGTGTGTGGTCGGTGTTCATGCCGATGCCGAAGCGCATGCGCAGCACGCGCTCTTCGCGCGGCGTGAGCGACGCCAGCACGCGCGTGGTGGTCTCGCGCAGGTTCGACTGGATCGCGGCATCGATCGGCAGTATCGCGTTCTTGTCCTCGATGAAGTCGCCGAGATGCGAATCTTCCTCGTCACCGACGGGGGTTTCGAGCGACAGCGGCTCTTTCGCGATCTTGAGAACTTTCCGGACCTTCTCCAGCGGCATGCCGAGCTTTTCAGCCAGCTCCTCCGGGGTCGGTTCGCGGCCGATTTCGTTGAGCATCTGCCTGCTGGTGCGCACGATCTTGTTGATCGTCTCGATCATGTGCACGGGAATGCGGATGGTGCGCGCCTGATCGGCGATGCTTCGCGTGATCGCCTGGCGGATCCACCAGGTCGCGTAGGTCGAGAACTTGTAGCCGCGGCGGTATTCGAATTTGTCGACGGCCTTCATCAGGCCGATATTGCCTTCCTGAATGAGATCCAGGAACTGCAGGCCGCGGTTGGTGTATTTCTTGGCGATCGAGATCACCAGACGAAGGTTGGCCTCGACCATTTCCTTCTTGGCCTGGCGGGCTTCGCGCTCGCCCTTCTGCACGCCGTGCACGATCTTGCGGAATTCGCCGATCTCGAGCCCGGTGAGACCCGCGAGCTGCTGGATCTCGCTGCGCAGTTCCTTGATACGGTCCTTCTCCACCGCGACGAAGTTCTTCCAGCCCTTGGCCGAGAGTTTCGAGACGCGGTTCAGCCACTTCGGATCGAGCTCCGATCCGACGTAGTTGCGCAGGAAGTCTTCGCGGGCGACGCCGTGGCTGTCGCCGAGGCGCAGCAGGCGACCCTCGAACGACACGAGGCGCTTGTTGATGTCGTAGAGCTGCTCGACCAGAGAATCGATACGCGCCTGGTTCAGCCGCAGCGACTTCACCTCGACGATGATATCGTCCTTGAGCTTCTTGTACTTGCGCTCCTGCGCCGGCGACAGCGACTCGCTCTGCAGCTGGTTGGCGATGTCCTGCTCCTGCAGGCGGCGCAGCTTCTTGTAGGCATCGGCGATCTTGTCGAAGGTCTCGACGACCTTCGGCTTCAGCTCGGCCTCGATGGCCGCCAGCGACATCTGGTTTTCGAATTCGTCGTCGTCACCGTCACCGTCGCCTTCGGCGGCGCTTTCAGACGGCGCGGCGGGAGCGGGTCGCGGCGGCGCGGCGCGGAACGGCGTGGCGCCCGCGGGGGCGGCCGGCGGCGCCGAAATGGCGTCCGGCGAGGTCTGGCCATCGGCGCCGACCGGGGCCGCTATCAGCGCCGGGTTCATGTTGTTCTTGGCGTCGGGGCCGGCGTAGGTCGCCTCGAGATCGATGATGTCGCGGAGGAAGATCTTTCCCTCGTTGAGTTCATCGCGCCAGATGATGATGGCCTGGAAGGTCAGCGGGCTTTCGCAGAGCCCTGCGATCATCGCCTCGCGGCCGGCCTCGATGCGCTTGGCGAT
>NZ_JAQGJT010000055.1 GCF_028290495.1 Tardiphaga sp. | reverse complement strand
GCTCTTCGTCTTGGCGGCGAAGATGAAACGGTAGACGTCGCTGCCGAAGCGCAGCGCGTAGACCTTGAACTGCCACTGGTCGCCCGTCGCACTGGCCGAGGCGGCGGGGAAACCGTTGATGGTCAATTCCTCCGTCGACGCCTTGTCGACATTCTCCATCCAGCCGGAATTGAGATAATCGCCCAGCGTCTGTTCGGAGGGCACCCGCACGACGTCGAAGCGCATCGCCTGGTTGCCGCCTTCGCGGACGCCGATCACCGCTTGCGCGGTATTGTCGAGCGTGAAGGATTCCGGCGCCTGGAAGGTAAAGCCGAGCTTCGGATGCAGGAAGCGGCGGCCGCGTACGAAGCCCTCGCTGGGGTCTTCGCCATAGACGATGCCGTCGATCGCGGCGAGATAGGTCTCGCGGTCACGTTCGCCGCCCTCCGGCGAGGAATATTGCCGCGCATTTGCCTGCGCGTTCTGCACGCGCTCCGGCGTCGCCGGGTGCGATGAAAGAAAGTCCTGCGCGCGCGGATCGAGCGGCGTGCGACCAGCCTTCATGGCCGCGTTGCGCTCCATCGCGGCGAGGAAGCGCGAGGCCCCGAAGGGATCGAAATGCGCGCGCGCCGAGATTCCGACGCCGATGCCGTCGGCCTCGAATTCCTGCGCGCGAGAAAAGCTCGCCATCGTCAGCTTGGATTTCGCCAGCGCCAGCGCGGTCAGGTCGGGATCGCTGCCCATGTCGGTGACGACGCGGGTGACGACCGCGGCCTGGCGCGCCTGCTCCTCGCGAATCGAGGCGTGCTTGGCCAGCACATGTGCCATCTCGTGCGACAGCACCGAGGACAATTCCGACGTGTCGGACGCCAGCGCGATCAGGCCGCGCGTAACATAAAGCTGGCCGGAAGGCAGCGCGAAGGCGTTGACCGCGCCGGAATTCAGGATCGTGACCTTGTAAGCGAGGTCGGGGCGCTCCGAGGCGGCAACCAGGCGATCGACCGTCTTGCCGATCAGCGATTCCAGCCTGGGGTCGTCATAGGAGCCGCCATAGGAGGCGAGAATCCGTTCATGTTCCTTTTCGCCGGCGGGCGTCTGCACGACGGAGGGTTTTGCCGGCGTTGGGGGCTTGGCGGGGTTGAACGGCTTGCTGGCGACCTCGAATCGACTGACATCGCCGCAACCGGCCAGCAGCAGGGGGACGGCAAAAAGAACGCACAGCAAAACCGGCGCAGCCCGAAGGCGGCGGCTCAGACTGGTTTGCCGTCCCTCACCCGTCACGTCGTTTCTTCCTGCCCAGTGGCCTATGGGTCCCCGACCACTTCGATCTGCCCCTCCCGGAGCACCTCGATCCGCGGTCCGCCGCGTTTCTCGATCACGCCGCGAACACGAATTCGTCGTCTTTCGAAGGACTTGGGCACCATGCCCGCGGCCTCCAGCGTCACCATCATGCGCCTTGAAATAGTCACCGCAAAGTCTTGTGTCCAGTTTCGGCCGAAATTGACATAAGTTGTCGATCCGGCCGTCCGGACCGAGAGAACCCGGCCTTCGACGAGTGCGAAGCGCCCGATATCTGCCAAAATATCGCCCGGACTTTCCGTGTTTTTTATGACGTGACCGTCCCGCCAGCCGCCGGCTTTCGCCCGGCGGGCGCTGGCCTCGGCCTCCGCGAGTTCCCTCGCGCAGTCTTTACCGGCGACCGCAGGGGAGGCGAGGGCGGCGCCTTGCGCCAGAAGCTGGCTCTGCACCGAAGGCGCTGCGGGATCGAGAAACACGAAGGCTGGCTGCCGGCCGTAGCGATCCGGCGTGTCGGTCTCGCCCTGCAACGTGACGTCGCGACCGCCGATCAATTGTACCAGCGCCGCGGCGTCGACGCCCATGATCGGCTCGATGCCGAGGAGGCGGACCTCGCGGCCGTCCTGCAGCCGAAATGTTCTGGCGTCGATGATATCCGCGACGCGGCCTTCCCCCTGCGGCGCGAAGCGACATCCGGCGGCGCGCGCTGCATCGCTGGTTGCGGCGATGCACAGAGCCGCAAGCCACGGTATCGCCGCATGGCGAATGATCGCTGCTTTCGCTGCATGCATCGGACGCCCCTTGTATTACAGCCTCAACCGCTTTTCGATGATAGCAAATCCGTCCATTCCGTTTGGCGGGAAAATGCCGCGGTGTCGCATTTTTGTCGCTGGCCTGTCGCTTCGGCCGTCACTTGCCGCAGCGCACAGCTTGCGGCATGATCGGCGCAACAATAACGAACGCCGTGCAGCAAGCTGCGGCTTCACCGGGAGGACTACGTGAAGAAACTACTTTCGACTCTGCTCGCGTCAGCGATGGCATTTTCTGCGACGGCAGCAATGGCGCAGACCAAGCCGTTGAAGCTTGGCGCGATCCTCGACATGTCCGGGCTGTATGCTGACATCACCGGGACGGGCTCCGAAACCGCGGCGAAGATGGCCGCGGAGGATTTCGGCGGCGAGGTGTTGGGGCGAAAGATCGAGATCATCGCGGCCGACCATCTCAACAAGGCCGACCTCTCCGCCAATATCGCGCGCGACATGCTCGACAATCAGGGCGTCGAAGCGATCATCGACGTGGCCGCGTCAGCGACCGCGTTGGCCGCCAGCGAAATCGCCCGCGCCCGCAACAAGATCATCATCTTCAACGGTCCCGGCTCGATCCGCCTCAGCAACGAGGCCTGCGGTCCCTACACCGTGCACTACGTGTTCGATACCTATGCGCAGGCCAACGTCACCGGCCTCGCCACCGTGAAGGCGGGACTCGACACGTGGTTCTTCCTCACCGCCGACTACGCGTTCGGTCAGGATCTCGAGAAGGACACCACTGCGGTGGTCACCAAGGCCGGCGGCAAGGTGCTGGGCTCGGTCAAGCATCCGCTGAACTCGTCCGACTTCTCGTCGTTCCTGCTGCAGGCGCAGAGCTCCAAGGCGAAGGTGGTCGGTCTCGCCAATGCCGGCGGCGACACCATCACCGCCATCAAGCAGGCCGCCGAGTTCGGCCTCACCCGTAGCGGCGGCCAGAAGCTGTCGCCGCTGCTGGCCTTCATCTCCGACATCGACAGCGTCGGGCTGGAGACCGCGCAGGGCCTGATCCTTGCGGAGGCGTTCTACTGGGATCTCAACGACGAGACCCGCGCCTTCACCAAGCGCTTCGAGGCGCGCACCAAGCGCGTGCCGACCTCGGCACAGGCCGGAGTCTATTCGTCGGTCGGCCATTACCTGAAGGCCGTCAAGGCGGCCGGCACTACTGACGCAGCCGCCGTGATGAAGATCATGAAGGAGACGCCGATCAACGACATGTTCGCCAAGAACGGCCGGATTCGCGAAGACGGCCGCATGGTCCACGACATGTATCTGTTCGAGGTCAAGAAGCCGTCGGAATCGAAGGGGCGCTGGGACGACTACAAGCTGCTTGCCACGGTTCCGGCCGAGCAGGCGTTCCAGCCATTGGAAGCCTCGCGCTGCCCGCTGGTGAAGAAGTAGCAAGAAGCAGTAACGCGACGTACTCTCAGCCGTCATTGCGAACCAACGGGTCCGGCTTCGCCGGCCCGATGACAGGCTCCGCGAAGCAATCCAGACGCCGCAAGAAAGGTCTGGATTGCTTCGTCGCAACGGCTCCTCGCAATGACGGTCGATGCGATGCGATCACTACAAGAATAACAACAAGGACACTTCCATGAACGACATGGTTCTCCAATCGCTCGACCAGGGCCTGCTTACCATCACCATGAACCGGCCGGACCGGCGCAATGCGCTGAACCCGGAGATGACGCAGGGGCTGGTGGCGGCGGCGCGGCGGGCGGCGGAGGACCATGACGTCCGCGCGGTGTTGCTGAAGGGCGCCGGCGGCACGTTTTGCGTCGGCGGCGACGTCAAGTCGATGGCGGCTGGCCGCGCGCCGCTGTCGTTCGAGGCCAAGCGCGCCAATTTGCGCCGCGGCATGGAGGTGTCGCGTCTTTTGCACCAGATGCCGAAGCCGGTGGTGGCGCAACTCGATGGCGCCGCCGCGGGCGCCGGACTTTCGATCGCATTGTCCTGCGATCTGCGCGTCGCCAGTTCCTCGGTGAAGATCACCACAGCCTTCGCCAAGGTCGGCTTCTCCGGCGACTATGGGGGTACCTACTTTCTCACCCAGATGCTGGGCAGCGCCAGGGCGCGCGAACTGTACCTGCTGTCGCCGGTGCTGACGGCGCAGGAGGCGCTTGCGCTCGGCATGGTGTCGAAGGTGGTGGAGGACGCCGAGGTCGAGACGGCCGCGCGCGATCTGGCGATGTCGCTGGCACAGGGCCCGTCGATCACGCTCGGCTACATCAAGAGCAACATCAACAATGCGGAGACGATGACGCTGGAGGCCTGCTTCGACGCCGAGGCGATCCACCATACGCGCTGCAGCGATACCGCCGATCACAAGGAGGCCGCACAGGCCTTTGTCGAAAAGCGCAAGCCGGTATTCCAGGGGCACTGACAAAGGCACCAACGAAGGGGGCACTGAGATGGGCGAGATCCGGCTTCGACAGATATGTCTGGTGGCGCCGCATCTCGAGCCGGCGGTTGGCCATATCGCGGATATCCTGGGCCTTGAGGTCTGCTACCGCGATCCGCAGGTCGGTAAATACGGCCTGGAGAATCCGCTGCTTTCCGCAGGCACCACGCTGCTCGAAGTGATCGCGCCGACGCAGGAGGGAACCGCGGCCGGCCGGTTCCTCGAGAAGAGCCGCGGTCACGGCGGTTATATGGTGATCCTCGATTGCGACGATCCCGACGAACGCGGGCGGCATGCCGGGAGCATGGGCGTGCGGGTCGCCAATGTGATCGACCATCCGCCGTATCGCGGGGTACAATTGCACCCACGCGACTGCCGCGCCGCCTTCATCGAGTTCAACCATACCGAAGGCAGCGACGGTATGATGGCCCCGTATCCGCCCGCCGGGCCGGACTGGCAGCGATCAATCCGCACCGACACTACCGTGGCCCTGACCGGCGTGGAGCTGCAAAGCCCCGATCCCTGGGATCTCGCGCGGCATTGGGGCGGTATTTTCGGCATCCCCGTCACCCCCGATGAATTCGAACGGCCGGAGATCGTGCTGGGCAACGTACGGCTCCGTTTCAGGCGGGGCGGCAGCGAGGCAATGACCGGTCTTACCTTCCAGGTTCGCGATGTTCCGCAGGTATTGGGTGCCGCGCGCTCGCGCGGATGCCCCTGCGGAGGGGACTCTTTCTGGCTTGCCGGCGTGACGTTTCACGTTGTGGGTTAGTGCGTTGCACAAAGCGACCTCCGGATGACCTCCGGATGTCCCATAAGTAGCTGATATAACGCCGCTAATGACGTTTATCCCAAGAACGTGATTTGCGTGACGTTTTTCTGACGATTTGGGTTGACGGGAGCGAGTTGGACCGCCTATAAACCGGCCACTGAGCGCGGCGGCGCCGGGGCCCACGGGTCCGGGCGGTTCGCTTGTGTTTAGAAGCTCCTCACC